>JAEZXS010000086.1 GCA_023442755.1 Pseudomonadota bacterium
GCATCGAGGGATCGAGCGCCGGGTTCGTGCTCGCCTCCATCAGGATAGCCATAAAGCCCTTGGAGTCAACCGGCGGGGGCCCCTCCCACGGCACGGCGACGATTCCTTCCCAGAGCGCCAGCATGGGGATGCAAACGACGTTTTCAAGATTGACGAACTTCCCGGGTACGTCCTGATGGAAACCGTCATCAAGATTCAGCACCCACCACTGCATGGGGATCTCACACACGAGCTGCTTGCTGGCCCTTTCGGAAAAGTGGTGGTCGCGCCCGAAGCTGAACATCTCCCTCACGGATTTTTCGTGGCAAAACCGGGTGATATCGTGAAGGGTGCGGCACGATGCAGGTTTGAACTCCGTGGATTCCGGATCGAGAAGGTAGAGGGGAACTATCTTTTCAGACACTTTCTGAAGCATTTCGAGAACCGGGCTGCCGTGCATGAGGCTTTTCCGGACCTCGCAGGACTGCAGCACCTCATTGACGCGCCCGCTGTAGATTCGCAGCCCGTCGGCATCCACCGTCACTTCTCTGCCGTTTTCGAGCAACTCGGCCGCGTTCTCTACCCCGAAAAGGGCCGGGACCCCGAATTCCCTTGCGATGTTGGCGAGGTGCCCCGCGGCCGTACCCTGTTCAGCGACGACGGCCGCCGCCCTGCCTATGAGTGCGGCCCACCGGGGGAGCGCCTGCTTTACCACCAGCACCCCACCCTTCGGAAACCCCAGGGCATCGCTTTCCTTTTTGACGACGAAGATCTCGCCGAAGCCGGCTCCGGCACCGGCCGCAATTCCGCCCGAGAAGATCACGTCCCCGCGCTCTTCACCCCGCCCGTGCTTCTGCTGACCTTCGACTACCGTTTCGGTCTGTTTCAGCGGCCTGCACTGGAGTATGAAAATCTTCCCCTCGCCATCGACGGCCCATTCGATATCCTGGGGATAATTGTAGTGAGCTTCGATCCGCAGGGCGATTTGCGCCAGCTCCACCGCCTTCTCGTCGGATATGGAAGCGAGAGCCCCCTCATCCCCTACGATCTCGACCCGGCACACGCCTTCATCGGGATAGCAGACAAACTTCCGGGCTTTCCGCGAGATATGCTTTTCCACGAGCGAACGAGGCTCCGAGCGCGATACCACCAGGAGGTCGGCCAGAACACTTCCGTCCACCACGGACTTGGGCAGCCCCCAGACCGAATGGACGAAGACCCTTTCATCCCGCACGTTCAGAGGGTTCTTGGAATAGATCACCCCGCCGGCAACCGCATTGACCATGGACATGCACCCGACGCACATGTCGATGTCTTCATCCCGGATGCCCTTGTTCAGCCGGTATGTCATCGCCTGAAGGCTGTATTTGCTGGCGGCGATTTCCTTGTAGGCATGTACGATGTTTTCGGGGCTGACGTTGAGTTCCGAGCGGTACTGGCCGGCAAAAGAGGTGTCGGAGGAGTCTTCCCCCAGAGCGCTGCTTCGCATGGAGATCTTGCCCCCGACGCCGTCGGTCTCCTCGACCCTGCGGTAGGCAGCCATGATCGCATCCTCCAACTCCGCCGGCACCTGCGATCGGATGATGAGTTGCTGGATATCGGCGCTGAGCGAAAAGAGCTGGTCCATTTCCTCGGCAGGGGAAGACTGGAGCAGCCTGTCAATCTCCGACTGCAGGTCCTGGTGACCGATGAATTTTCGAAACGCATGCGAAGTGATGACGAACCCGTTGGGAACGAGCACTCCAAGGCGGTTTCGAATCTCGCCCAGGTTGGCCATCTTGTTTCCCGCTTCGTCGGCCCCGCTTTTGTCGATCGTATCGAGCCCGATTATCAGGGGCCCCTCACCCGTTTCCCTTCTCTCGGACAGCAGTTCCGTTATGGAGCCCTGTATTTCCCGGAACCGTTCTGCCAGATCCTCGTACTTGCCCGGAGCGAGTTGCCGCATGCATTTCACCATCCGGAAAACGTTTACGGAAGCCGCGGTGCAGTTTGCCCGTATGAAGGACATTCCCAGAGGCCGGTCGCCTTTCTGCGCCTCCTCCAGCTCCGACATGATCTGAAGCGCTTTGTTATTGGCGCTCAGCAGCATCTTGAAGTTGTGATACCGGGATTTGAAAGCAGTGCGGAGAGATTCCTGGTCCGAGGGGGTTAGAGTATCTCCTCTTTTACACAGTCCGATTTTCTGCAGGCACCTGATAAGTAAAGACATACACTACATCGGCATAAGAGGAGTCAGGAAAAGGCGCGCAAAGGATGCGCGAACGGACGCATCTATAAGCCCCTCAGTCGCCCGCAGCCGCTTCGTTCAGGCACTTGCGCTTATAGGCATCCTGGATCTTATACAACAGCTCGTCGATATCGATCGGCTTCATAAGATAGTCGAAGGCGCCAAGGTCCATCCCTTCGATCGCCACCTCCATATTGGCGTGGCCCGTGAGCATGATGACCTCGATGAGCGGATACGTCCGCCTGATTTCCCGCAGCGTTTCCAAGCCGCTCATTCCGGGCATCTTGACGTCAAGAACGACAATGTCCGCAGGAGCGTCTTTCAGGTTGTCGAGGGCCAGTTCGCCGCTGGTTACGCCGCTGACCGTCAGCTTTCTCTTTCTGAGCCTTTTTACCAGCGTCTCCAGGAACTCCACCTCATCGTCTACGATCAACACGCTCAAACTATCCACCTGGATTGCCCTCCAAATGACTGCCGGATACGGTTCAGAAGAATCTAGCTATTATTGCCAATAGCTCGTCATTAATAAAGTAAATTCTGAATCCCCGGGGGCAGCCGGGCTCATGCGAATTCATTCGGATAAAAACGGCCCAGCATATCCGCCACGGCCGATTTGAGGTACCCGATATTTCCATTCCGTGCCATGGCGTTTTCACCTGGCCCCGGGAAATCTCGCTCTGCCTCATCGGTCAGAAAAGTATGGACGATTACGGGCAGGGGCGGCCGATGCATTTGGGCACGCTTGAGAACCTCCAGCCCCTTGAGATCGGGAAGCTCCATGTCGAGCAGGAGCAGGTCGGGAGGCTTGGGGGCCGATATTGCCTCGATCACCCGGTGGCCGGTCGAAGCGATGATGGCATCGTAGCCGGCCTTTTCGAATTCCCGCTTCAGGAATTCACTGGCGGCCCTGTTCTTGTCTGCAACGAGGATGGTGAATTTGCGGCCCATGTTCCTGATCCCCAAAAGCCCGGGTACCGATGACTATTCGTCGCCTGCTGCCGAGGCTTCGACGCGGATGCGGTGCTTCTCTATCTTCGAAAGAAGGGTCGGCCGCGACAGACCAAGCAGCTTCGCGGCGCGCGTGCGGTTTCCCCCTGTTATCTTGAGCGCCTCGTCGATGAGCATCGCGGAGAACTGCTCCATCGCCCAGTCGAATAGGTCGCCGCCCTCCGAAGCCAGCAACTCACGGACCCATGACCTCAGTGCTTCCTCGGGGGCATCCGGCTTTTCGACGCTCGCGGCCCGTTCGATCCCACTTGCCCGCTCGATGTCTTCGGGTGAGACCGGCCCTCCCCGGTTGAATATGAGGGCCTTCTGGATCGTATTCGACAGTTCGCGAACGTTCCCGGGCCAGGAGTAGGAATTCAGCATTCGCGCGGCATCCTCGTTGATACCCGGGTTGGCGATACCCATTTTTTTCGAATACCGGGTGAGGAAATAATCGCTCAAAAGCGCGATATCTCCGGCACGCTCCCGCAAGGGCGGCAGTGAAATGGTGACGACTTTCAGCGGGTTGTAGTGGTCCTCCCGGAAGCGGCCCTCCGCGTGGGCCGCTTCCAGGTTGCGATTGGTTGCGGCGAGTATGCGCACATCCACGGGAATCGGTTCGCGGCCACCCAGCCGTTCGATGCTTCGTTCCTGGAGAAGGCGCAGGATCTTGGCCTGGATGCCGAAAGGCATGTCCCCTATCTCATCGAGAAAGACGGTTCCGCCGTTTGCCTTCTCGATTCTTCCCACTCTTCGGCTCGAAGCCCCTGTAAAGGCCCCCTTCTCATAACCGAACAGCTCGCTTTCCAACAGGGTTTCAGGGATGGCAACGCAGTTTATGACAAGAAACGGCCGGGCCGCCCTGCTGCTGTGCTGGTACACCGCGCGCGCAACAAGTTCCTTCCCCGTGCCGGACTCGCCGCGAATGAGCACCGTCGCATCGGTGGAGGCGACTCTGCCGATTGCCTTGTAGATCTCGTGCATCGGGCGGCTTCGACCGATGATGGCCTCCGAGCTGGCGGTTTCGGGCGATACATCCAGTTCGACCCGGGAGCGCATGAACCGTCCGGCCTCGATGGCCTGCCCTATGAGATCGAGCATTTCAGGAATATTGAACGGCTTGAGGATATAATCGAAAGCGCCCATCTTCGTGGCTTCGATAGCCGTTTCGGTCGTTCCGAACGCTGTCATGATGATGACGGGCAGCAGAGGTTCGATCCCGCGAATAGCTTTGAAGGTTTCCAGCCCGTTCATCCCCGGAAGCCGGACATCCATGATCGCAAGGTCGAACTCGGAGGATCGGACGAGCGGCAAGGCGGACTCCCCGCTCGCAGCGGTCTTGACCGCATGCCCTTCCTGGGTGAGCAGCTTATCGAAACTCTGCCGCAGGTGCAGGTCGTCGTCTACGATCAGGATCGAAGCCACGCGCCGTCCTCCAGGCACGGAAGGGTGATGGTGAAAGTCGTGCCCTTGTTTTGTTTGCATTTCATGTTGATGCAGCCCTTGTGGTCATCGATGATGCGCACCGCGATGCTGAGTCCCAAGCCGGTCCCCTGGTCCTTGGTGGTGAAAAAGGGCTGGAACACCTTTTCCCGCAACGCTTCGGGAATGCCCGGCCCGTTGTCGCTCAGTTTGATTACCGCCACCCTGCCCATGGGCTCCGAAACGCCCTCTTCCTCCGTTATGAGGATCCTCCCGCCGTCGCCCATGGCTTCGCAGGCATTTTCAATCAGGTTGACGAAAACCTCCTTCAACTGCTCCGGGTCGCCGTCTATTTCCGGCAGCCGTCGATGCCGCATCAGTTCGAGGCCCACTCCATAGGCTTCCAGCCGGTGGCCGAGAAGCTGAATGGCCATATCCACCACATCGGACGGACTCACCCGTTGAATCTTGAGCTTCGGGGGCCTCGAAAATTCGAGAAAATTTTGCACGATCGTATCGATATGGCGGATCTCTTCGGAAATGACCTCGAAGTCCTCCCTTTCGGCCGGGGCAAGCTTGAGGGTGCGCTCCATCGTGAAAAGCCGCATTTTCACAGAGGTCAGCGGGTTCCGGATCGAGTGCGCCACGCCGGCGGCAAGCTTTCCGATCTGGGCAAGCTTTTCCGACTGCAGCAGGTGCTCGCGGCTCTGTTCGAGCTGGCTCCGCGTCATATCCATACTCTCGATCAGTCCGTGTATCCTGTTTCCCAGGGCCTTTACCTCGTCCGGTTCGTCCCCGGCGGATTCGCCGTCGCGATCGGCCGCAAGGGCCAGCAGCCGAATGGGCACGAGCACGCGGTTCAACAGCAGAACCGCCAGGATGATTCCCAGGATCGCCGCCGACACCATGGCAATGGTGGCGGCCGTATCAAAGAATGTGACGTGGGACCGGATGCCGCCTCTTAGAGCACCGATGCTTTCGTACTGGACCTGCTTGAACTGCTCGCAAAGGTCCTTTACCGAATAAAACGGATTGCGGATCTCACGATGCAGTTTGTATCCCTCTTCCTTCCTGCCGGAGTCGTACAGTTCTATTATCTTTTCCCGGAAACTGGTGTACCGGATGTATTTCGATTCGATCGCGTTGAGTATCTCCCTCTCGTTTTCCGTGGTGGTGACTTCGCGCGCCTTCTTCAACCAGCCTTCGAAAGCGAACCGGTACTGGTCGAGCTGGGTGAGCCATTCGCTGTTGCCGTCTATGAAATAGTAGCTCAGGAGCCCTCTTTGCATCGCAAGGGAGCTTTCCAGCTCCTGGGCGGCATTCAGTGCGGCCACACGGGAACTAACCACGGAAGAAACGGCCCGGTCCATCCGGTGGATGATCCAGATCGTCGTCCCGCCGCCCAGAAGCGCAATGACCACGAGCGCGGCTATTGCGAACATGATTTTCGTCCGCAGGCTGAAGCGCTTCAGAATCGCTAATTTTTTATCCGGCATCTCTTAGTCTTTTTTCGTTGGAAAGAGCAGCAGGACCCCGTCGTAAGCACCGGAGATTCTGGGCACGAGGTCCTTCGCCCAGAAGGCGCCAAGGCCGGCAAGTCCACTGGTTGCAAGGGCAACCAGGTCGGCATCCTTTTCCCGGGCTGCATTGACGACTGCGTTCACAGCATCGCCGCGCTCGACGCTCCCGCTTGCGACGATACCCTTCGAGGCAAGAGAGCGTACCTCATCCCGAACCCGTTCGGATATCTCCTCGGATTCAATATCGAGAAGAAGTCGCGTGGCCTGAGGAACGAGCCGGCTGCCCGGAACTTCGTCGGGGCTTACGCTGTTCATGGTCGGCACCACGTACGTCAGGTGGAGCGAAGCCCCTGATATCATCGCCAATTCCGAGCACACGGTCAAGACCGGCCTGCTTTCCGCGGTCTTGTCCAACAGGGCGAGAATGCTTCTTGGGCCAAAACGAGGGGGACGGCCGTAGGAATCTGCTTTTATGAGGAGTACCGGGGTGTTGCCGTGGGTGAGCACCTGCTCTGCATTGCTTCCGAAAACAAAGCGTTTTACCCCGCCGCTCCCGTGCGTACACAGAACGATGAGGTCCTGTTCGAGTTCTTCGGCATGCTCTGCAATGCATTTCGGTATGTCGCCCTGGGGGACCGTGTGGACATGGGTGGAGACCTTCAGCCCCCAGTCTCTCAACCTTTCCGCAATGATAGCCACGTAGCTTTCCGCACCAGCGACATCCTGCAGGTGCGTATCCCCGTGAATCGTGCTTGGCGGGCGTTTTTCGATCACATGGAGCAGCTTTACCTCACATGGCATCAGTTCGCCGAGCCTGCGGACTACGGGGAGCACCGACTCGGCAAGCAGGGAGCCATCGAGAGGAACGAGCAGATTCAGAAACATACCATGCCCCTCCCGTTCGAAGATCAATCCCCCATCGCAAGATCGTATAACAGGTACACATTGAGCAGTATAATGAACAGGGCCGCACCTGTCGCAAGGACCGTCGTGAGCGCCTTGTTTACGAGCGGCCCCATTATTTCCCTGTTTTTCGTAAAAAGTACAAGAGGAATAACTGCAAACGGAAGCCCGAAGCTGAGAACGACCTGGCTGATGACGAGAGTCCTCGTCGGGTCGAAGCCAACCGCCAGGACGACCAGCGAGGGAAGAATGGTCGTCAGGCGCCTGATCCACAGCGGAATTCCGAATCGAACGAAGCCCTGCATGATGACCTGTCCCGACATGGTTCCCACTGCCGAGGACGACAAACCGGCAGCGATGAGGGAAATGGCGAAAATGGTGCTCGCGGCGTTTCCCAGCAGCGGTGTAAGCGTCCGGTAGGCCTCTTCTATGGTTCCGATCTCATATAATCCGCGGGCGTGGAAGGTGGAAGCGGCCATGAGCAGCATAGCCGCATTTACCGCACCTGCGATCGTCATGGCTATCACGACGTCGGCTACTTCGTAGTGGAACAACCTTTTTAGTTTTCGGACATCTTTCACGACGATTCTTCCCTGGGTCAGGGCGGAATGGAGAAAGATCACGTGAGGCATGACGGTTGCCCCGAGAATTCCGGCAGCGAGCACGATGCTTTCACGTCCGGCGAACCTCGGGATCAAAACCGCCAGGGCCATCTCGATCGGATCGGGTTTGACGAGGAAAGTCTCGATCAGGTAACTTGCCGCCACTACCCCGATCATTGCGGCGATTATCGCCTCGAACGGCCGGAACCCGAGTCGCTGAAGCCCCAGCACGAGAAAGGTTATGACTGCTGTAAGAAGGCCGGCCCCAAACAATGGAATATGAAAGAGCAGGTAGAATCCAATTGCCGCGCCCACGAACTCAGCCAGATCCGTTGCTATTGCAACGATTTCCATAACGACCCACATCACCCATACGAGTGGACCGGGAAGCCTTTCCCGGCAGAGTTCGGCAAGGTTTTGCCCGGTGGCGATTCCCAGCTTGGCCGAAAGGATTTGTATAAGGACGGCTATTAAATTGCTGGCAATAATAACCCACAGCAGGGTATACCCGAACTTCGCGCCGCTCTGGATATTGGTTGCGAAATTGCCGGGATCGATATAGGCGACGGCAGCAACAAACGCCGGCCCCAGGAAAGGAAAGAGCCTTCTATACCAAGGCAGGATTTCTTCCCTGAGGACCTTCTCCGCAGCGGCGATCGTACCGGAATCGTAGTTGCGTGATTTCATGTCGGGTTTTTCTTCAGGCACGGCAAATCTTTCTTTACTCCTGCCAATGAGACATACTATGGATTGAAGACGCGTCCAGACAACGATATCTCCTTAAACAATGTTTTCTGTATTATAGACCACGTCATAGATTTCAGGGCTGCAGCAAAACATGCTAAGAAGACTTTCCAGTATTCTCAAGAGGCTGAAGGGGACCGGGCCGGGGCATTCGAGGGATACCCTTACAGAAGTTTTCCGCACGAAGTACGAACATTTCAAAGAGCTGCTGGATTCGAATTCCGAGCTGTCGAAAATCATATCGGAGGTGGAGGACAAACTACAGGGCGACAAGGTGTTCGGTATGGCCTATGTCAGGTCCCAGTCCGCCAGGGCCATCTTCCATGCGCTTAGAATGATCCGGAGTTTCGACGCTCTTTCCAACCACCGCTACCCGGTGCTTTTCGACACCTTTGCCGGGATCAATTCCGCCATAAAAGATGCGCTGCAGACAAGGTCCGACCCGCGACTCGTGGACCCGGTCCTGCCCTACGACAAGATAACGAAAGATATGGCCGACTGGGTCGGAGGAAAAAACGCCAACCTCGGAGAGATCAGAAACCGGGTTCACCTCCCGGTGCCCGCCGGCTTTGCCATTACCACGCGGGCCTTCGAGCATTTTCTTTCCGAAAATGACCTGGTCGATGAAATCGCGATGAAGAAGATGGCCCTGGACCCTGCCGAGGCTTCATCCGTCAATGCCGTCAGCGAAGAGATACAGCGCCTGATTATCAGCGCCCCTGTCCCGCAGAGCCTCCAGGATGCGATGCTGTCGGCCTACGACAATATGGTGCGCAAAGCACCCTCGGCGCCCATGCGCATCTCGATGCGCAGCAGCGCCATAGGGGAAGACAGCGAACTCTCCTTTGCAGGCCAGTATCTTTCCGTTTTGAACGTGGCGCGCGAGGACATCCCCAAGACGTACAGGATCATCATTGCAAGCCTCTTTACCCCGAGGGCCGTCTCGTACCGGCTCATGAAAGGCATCCCCCACGAACAGGCGGCAATGAGCGTAGCCTGTATTCGCATGATCGATTCGGTCGTCAGCGGCGTTATGTATTCGAGGCATCCCTTCGATCCGCAGGACGAGAGCATCATCATTTCGGCCGTCTGGGGGCTCGGCCCCTACGCCGTCGACGGCACCATCACCCCGGACAAATACCGAATTGGAAGAAACCTGGTCATACTGGAAAAAGACATTGCGCGAAAGCCCGTACAGCTTGTGAGCGACCCGGAAGGAGGGCTTCGCGAGGAACCTGTCGAGCTCGAGAAGCAGGAAGCAGCCTGCCTTCCCGACGCCCGGATAAAAACCCTTGCCGAATACGCCCTTCGCCTGGAAAAACACTATGGCATTCCCCAGGACATAGAGTGGGCGCTGGACAAGGATGGAAATCTCTATATTCTGCAGTCCCGCAGGCTCGGCACCTCGAACCCGAGTTCCGAACAGATGCCCGAATCGGTACCCGAGTTCCTCAATTCCGGGGAACATCCCGTTCTGATCGACACCGGCGCTGTCGCCTTTCCCGGCATCGGCTGCGGCAAAGCCTTCCAGCCGCATTCCGAGGACGACCTCGCCGCCTGTCCCGAAGGCGCGATCCTGGTGGCTTCGCAGCCTTCCCCGAAGTACATGGTCGTAATGCCTAAGGTGAAAGCCATAGTGACCGATTTCGGGAGCATCACCGGACATATGGCCTCGCTTTGCCGCGAGTTTTCCATCCCCACGCTTCTGGACACGAAGCGCGCGACATCCGTCATCCCGGAGGGGATGGAAATCACTGTCGACGTATTTTCCAAACGAATCTATCGCGGAATCGTACCGGAATTGCTTGCTCTTCAGAAGAACAGGCTCCCCTACATGAAGGGCACCCCGGTATACGAAACTCTCAAAAGCATCGCCGCTTATATCACGCCTCTGCGTCTTCTCGATCCCAAATCCCCCGAGTTCGCCCCCCAGAACTGCAGGTCGCTTCACGATCTGATGCGCTTCATGCACGAGCTTTCCTACTCTGAGATGTTTCGCATCAGCGACTTCGTTTCGGAGCACCCTGGCTTTGCGGTCAAGCTGAGCGCCCCCATCCCCCTCGACCTCTACGTTATAGACCTGGGCGGCGGCATAGCCGAGGGTGAGGAACACTCGCGGAGGGTGCAGCACGACAGGATCGTCTCCGTCCCCTTCCGGGCGCTGCTCGACGGTATGCTCCACAAGGACCTTGCCGTGCAGAATCCGAGGCCCGTCGAATTGAGAGGATTCCTGTCTGTTATGAGCGAACAGATGCTCACACCCACCGGCGCGGAACGTTTCGGAGACCGCAGTTATGCCATAATCTCCGATAAGTACCTCAATTTCAGTTCTCGGGTGGGATACCACTACGGGGTGCTCGACTCATACTGCGGAAAGACTCTCAGCAAGAACTACATCGTCTTTTCCTTCAAGGGCGGCGCGGCCGACGACGTGCGGAAGAACCGCAGGGCCAGGGCCATAGCCCTGGTTCTCGAATCCCTAGGAATGAGCGTGGAGGTGGTCGGCGACAGGGTCGATGCGCGCATCCAGAAGCTGGACGCGCCACTCATAGCGGAAAAACTTGAAGTGATAGGAAGACTGCTGCAGTTCACTCGGCAGATGGATATGCTCATGACCACCGAAGAAACCGTGGGGGCGATTGCGAAGGCATTTCTCCAGGAAAACTACCATCTCTGAGGATGCCGGCAGCTCAGAGCCTTTTCACGATGAACCCAGGCACGGCCGCAGACAGGGGCCCCAGCTTGGCCAATCCATCCTTCTCCGAAACCGATTCGACCGTAATCTCTTCTACGGGCTGCCTCTTTCTGTCCAGGAGCAGCAACCGCGTACCCTTCCCCACTCCGTGCCTGCTTCCCAGGCCGAAATAGATCGAGACCGCGTCCTCCGACCTGGTGATGTGAAACACCTCGGCCTCGCCTTCCTCGGCCATCAGCCGGTCGCGCCGCGAACCGACGACATAGAGGGCTGCGCAGCCGAGCACTACGATGGAAAAGAATATCCCGGCAGCCGTCCAGGGGGACACGCCCGTGTTTTTCCTGACAAACGACTTGGAATGGGCGGCAATGGACGCCTCGTCTTTGTACACCAGCACCAGGAAGGTGTTGGCGCCTACCTTCTTACGGTCGTCGGTCCCGAAGACGGACACAACGTATTCACCGGGAGGAACATCTGACCCGATCGTAATGGTCCCCCTCCACATCCTGCCTCCCATCCAAAACCCAGAAATGACCTCCTGGAGCGACATCGAGATGGCATTCGAGCTGCTCTCGAAAGCCATTCCCTCGATCCCGACATTGGGAGGCAGAGGGCCGGTAAGCTTTACGGTCGTGCCGGGCACCACCTGCATGCTGTTGAACGGCTCTCGCAGGTAGGCGGCGGACCCGTCCAGGATGCACAGGAGCACGAATATGCAAACGACGGCCGATGCTTTCGCGATCCAATTCTTCCACCGATCAAGCCGTTCCAGGCTCATTTTATGCCCTGGACTCCCCCGATCCGAGCCTTCTCAGGAAGAGAACCGCAAGGACCAGCGTGGGAATTAGCATCATGAAAAAATATTTGAAGAAAACGGACGAGAGATTGTCGATGTCCTGGTTGGCTATATAGAGACTCCCGCTCAATTCGGCCAGGACAGCGATATCCACAATTCCAACAACGATTTTTTGCTGTAAATTCATACTGCTTCCTGAGTTTGTCTTTGGTCGGGCACTCCATCCCCATAATCTGGGAAGTCTATATTTCAGCTGCTCCCCCGGTCAATCAAAAAAATCCGCCCCCAAGGTGGAGGACTCGGGGGCGGAAATTCGGGCAATGGGGGTTTTTGCCCGTGTTACTTTTTGTAAATGTCGGTTCTGCTGACGTTCATCAGGCGCAGAGCCTTCCCGTCTTCCTTGTAGTAAACCCGGACTTCGTCTCCCGAATCCCAGGTGGAATCTGGAAGCGAGAAGTATTCTTCGGGCAGAGAGAAGGTGGTCAGGATTTTCTGGCGACCGGAGTAGATCGTTATGGTCTTCTTGTCCTTGTCGACAGCAGGGAATTTTTTCGCTTTTTTCTGTGCCGAATCGTAGACGAGAGGATCGTCCTTCGCCACGTTCTCTTTCTGTTCGATCAGGGTGTATTGTATGGTCTTGAACTTTGCAGCAGCCGGATCGTAGATCGTGATTTCATTCTTCTTGGTGTCCAGCTTCAACCTGAGCCCGGCCTTCGGTTCTGGTCCCATCTCGTGCGGATCTTTGGGCAGAGTGTAGGTCAGGGCCGGAAGATGAGAATAATCCGGATTCTGGGAATCGTTTTTGACATCCCGGATGAACACGACGGTGCTCTTGTCTTTATCCAGTTTGACCACTCTTCCCTGGTCGACTTTGCCGTATTCACAACCTGTGATGAACGCGATCGGCAGAATCAGAAGGATTGCCAGGAAAAGCTTTTGATACCGTGCCATATATGTCTCCCCTTGATTCGTATCTCGTCAGTGTGTGATTAAGCAGCCTGCCCGGTGCGAAGGGACGCTTTGCGCATAGCCACTTCCTGCTTGGCGCCCTGGATCATCTTGACGAAGATGTACAGAGCCAGCGCGCTCACGATACCCAGAACGACAACCGTAGCCGCGTCGTCGCAGAAGGCCTTGATGCCGGGAACATAGGTCGGAAGGAGCTTCAGGATGATCGAAACGGCGCAGCCGATGACTGCGATGCCGAAGGCAATCCTGATTCCGTAGCCCTTGATGTATTTGGTGGCAACCGTGCCAACCTGGGCGCCGATTGCAGCGCCGACCAGCATGATGAGTGCCGCCACCAGTTCGGTACGCCCCTTATAGGTATAGGTTGCAGCGCCGTAGAGACCGGAGATCATAACTTCGAAAAGGTCGGTTCCGACTGCGACGTGGGTCGGGCAGCCGACGATGTAGATAAGCGAAGGCATACGGATCAGACCGCCGCCGATTCCGAGGATACCGGCCAGCCAGCCCGTAAGGAAGCTCACCCCGATCGGAAGCCATGCGGAGCAGTAAATTCCGGCGGCATTCAGCTGGATCATCGGGGGGATTTTTATCTTGTGGAAAGTCTTGTGCCACTCGAGACCGGTGGCCAGTTTGTCCAGTTCCTTGCCGGCCTTTGCCGCTTCTCTTTCCTTCGCCTTTCTCTTCGCTATGTCGGAAAAAACCATGTAGCAGATCAAAGCAAGCAGGATGATGTAGAGCCAGCGCACTACCATTTCGACACTGCCGATACGCTCGAGCCACATGATCATCTGGGCGCCGATTTCGAAACCGACTATGGTGCCGAAGAGCATGATAAATCCGAGCTTATAGTCGACGTTCCCGAACTTGCCGTGCCGCATTGTGGAGATGAGCGATTTACCGGCCATATGGGCAATGTCGGTGCCGATCGCGAAAGCCATGGGGAAACCGAGAATGTTCAGGCCGGGGGTAACCATCCACGCACCGCCCATTCCGAAGAAACCGCCGATAACGCCCACACCGATTCCGAGAATTATGAGACCGGGCCAGAATATCTTTACGCCGGCAATAGGCATCAATATATAGAGCCAATCCATGAAATTACCTCCTGAGCATTAATAATCCATATAAAAGTCGGAATATAAGATAGCTTAGTGTTCGGCCAGATCCCGATGCTTGAGATCGATCCCGATATGTGTCATGACCACGTCGGCAATGAGGCCGAAAATAACGCCGATGGTCGGAATGATGAGGACGGTCAGCAGGGTAAATTCCGCATGGCTCTCATTGTACATGTTTGCCCACCAGGCCATGATGCCGTCGAGCTTTCGGGTATCCGCCACGAGCACCATGTTGGCAACGGGGCCGCCGCCGCCGGCCAGGGCCAGAGCGGGCAGGAGCAGAGAGAGGATCGAAGAGAAGCTGAACCACTTTAGAAACCTACTCATGTTCGTTTACCTCCTGTGAAGTTGCAAATTAATCGAGCACCCCAAACCTGAACATCCGTTCAAGAACTATCCCTTAACCCGGTATCGACAAGGGCCCTGGTTCCGACCCTGTGTTCACGTCTTCACAGCTTTCCATCCCCATCGCAATTAGCATGCCACAGTGACATTCAATGATATTCAAACTTTTATGTGTCAATTCTGATACTTATGGATGACGCCCAAACGACGGGAAACCGTTTGCGGATAAAGTGAAACTTTCAGGTGACACAGTGTCACTTCGGTATGACACCCAAATCAGACAATCAGGCTAAGTGCGAAATCGTCGATGAGTTTTCGGAGGGAATTGATCATGATGGGCTTTATGAAATACCCGGCGGCCCCCATCTTTATGACCTTCTCCAGGTATTCCTTCTGGTTCAGGTAGGCATCGACCAGAATGACCGTCTTGCTGGAGGTCTTCCGGATCTGGTCGATAAGGACGAAGTGCTCCTTTTGCAGGAGCGAGAAATCGGCGAGCACGAAATCGAATGGAATTTCTATAAACAGGCTGCGAGCCTCTCCTGGAGTCTGCACCCAGTAGCACTTGCACTCGTGGACATGGGTTTCGAGCGCTCGCGCGAAAAGCTCGGCGGTGTCCCTCTCGGGATCGAGTATGAGAACGCGTCTGCGCTGATTTCTGGTCATCTTCCGCCCATCGCCTGAAATTAAATTGAGATGGTCCTTTCTCAGGTTCCGGTGTTACAAAGAATGTGCCAGGGGGGCGGGATTTCAATCATTGCCCGGCGCTATCCCGCCTGCCGAACCCCATGGTTTGGACGGAAGATCGGCAGCATGATGGTAAAGGTGGTTCCGGACTCGCCTGGAGCTTCGTCGCTGGTTACACTGTCGCACTCGATCGTGCCGCCGTACTTCGTAATGATTCCGTAGCTCACCGAAAGGCCAAGTCCCGTACCTTCCCCAACTTTTTTCGTCGTGAAAAACGGGTCGAAGATTTTGGGGATGAATTCGCGTCTTATCCCGCACCCGGTATCGGAAACGAGGACCTCGACGGTATCACGGACCCGGGTTCCCGCGCGCGTCACAATCGTAAGAATGCCTTTGCCCTCCATGGCAAAGACAGCATTGTTGATCAGGTTCAGGAAAACCTGCTGGAACCCGCTCGAGTCTCCACGCACCGGCGGCAGGCCGTCCGCGAGCGATCGCACGAGCTGTATATTGTGCAGATCGAGATTGTGATGAACCACCGACAAAATGGATTCTATGCCCGCATTGAGATCGCAGCACTGCTCCGTTTCTTCGCTGATGCGGGCGAAGCTGAGCAGTCTTTCCACAATGCTTTTGCAATGCAGGCCGTGCCTTTCGATTGTCTTGAGATCGTCGTATTCCATTGTGCCCGGCTTCATCTTCTCCAGCAACAGGTCGCAGAAGCCCAGCATAATTCCAATCGGGTTGTTTATCTCATGGGCCACCCCGGCAGCCATGGTTCCTAGCGAGGCCAGCTTTTCCGTATTGATCAGCTGCGTCTCGATCGTCTTCCTCTCCGTAATGTCCCGGGCTATACCCAGGGCATGGTCTTCTCCCCCACCCTCCCCTTTTACCGGAATATACTGGATATCGAACCACAGGCTTCCGGCGGGCAGCTTCAGCAGCACCTCGATCTTTTCGCCCTTCCCTGTGCTCAGCACCTGGCGGATTGTCTTAAGTTGCCCATAGGCCTGTTCCCGCGGCAGGAACCTATAGAGGCTCTGCCCGTCAAGCTCCTCGAGCGGCACCCCGAATGTCCTGGACATGTGCTGGTTTGCAGTCTTGATAAATCCTTGTGCATCTATGGTAAAAATGAGGTCTTCCGCGCTTTCGACAAGCGAGCGGTATTTTGCCTCCGACCGCTCCAGTTCGTCGGCATATTTCCGGATGGACTCGGTCTTGACCTCCACCTCGTGTTCGAGCAGCGTGGACCAGCGCAGTTCATAGAGAACGACTATCAGGCTTCCCAGGCAGATTATGAACACCACGAGCGCCTGGAGCAGAAACTGCCTGCTGTAGACCGTGTCGATGAAGGACTCGACTTCCTGAGCCGGGGCCACGACAGCCACCGACCAGCTATAGTTCACGTAGGGACCTTCTATCCGTATCGGCGCATACGCGATCAGTTTTTCCATCGGCTCGATCACGTCCCTGTGCCATCCCGAAGTATAGGAACCGGTCCCTTCCTTCCCCCGGAGCATTTCCTTGCGCTGGATTTCATTGATGACGGCAAAAGATATTTTGGGGTTCTTGTTGGAGCGCACATCAAAGGCATTTTCCCCGACAAAGGAGCTTTCCGGGTGATAGATGAAGTTCCCGTTGGAATCCAGCACCCACGCATACCCGCTTTTTCCGGACCGCACTCCGGGCAGGATTTCCTGCAGCAGTCGGCTCAGGTCCAGCGTTACCTTGAGGTAGCCGGCAAAGCCCCGCGAAGGGTGCGGATGAGTGGCATTGACGGCATCTTCGTAGGTTGGGACGAGCAGGTCCAGAACGAAGAACTTTCGCTCCTTCGAGGGGTCCCTGGGCCGTAGCGCCGTTCCCATGGCTTTCCCGCGATTGACCGGGTCCGAAGCCCAGGACAGGTAGGCGCTTGCTTCCTGCCGGGCGGCTCCCACGGGCCGCATCCCGATCCCCTGGTCATTGGCGGAAAATATGATCTGCCCTTCACGGTCGACTCGCCGGATTTCCACGATATTGTTGCTGTTCAAAACCGGGAGGGTCGAGAGCAGAAGAATCTCGTAGCTCTCCGGGTCGCAGTACTGGATCGCCGGCAGGGAATTCAACAGCAGCAGGTCGGAAATTGCATCCTGGATATGCGATTCTATACGCTGGGCCGTGGTTTTGGCCAGGACAAGCTGTTGCTCGTTGAACTGATCCCGAAGCACTTCCTTCATGTACCGGGCGGTTGAGATTGCCAGCCATGATGCGCCGGCCACGAGCACGAGGGTAATGATGCCGAGGATGCGCAATATCTTGGGGCGTTCTATTCTGCCTTTTGCTTCCACTCTTTTTTAACCCCGAAAAATTCTTCTCTCTCCAGCAGGACGCTTTGCATCCGCCAACCAACCTGAAACTTTCAGGTGACATTTTGGTTGACTTGGCGGCAACTGTAGAGTCAAATCCTTATCAGTGTGTTGAATCCTTTAGATAAGGAGAACCCCCATGGCTTCCATTCTCATAATAGATGACGAGCAGGACATGCTCGCTCTTTTGCGCCGAATTATATCCGAAAAAACCGCTTATGAAGTGGATGTTACGGTCGATCCCCTTAAAATTCCCGCGCTTCTGGACCAGAAGAGCTACGATCTTGTGATCTGCGACCTGAAGATGCCGGGAAAAAACGGCATTCAGGTCCTCGAAGAAGTAAAGCAAAAAAGCCCGGGGACGGCAGTGGTCATCATGACTGCCTACGGCACCATCGACTCAGCAATCGAAGCCACCCGCAAGGGCGCTTTCGACTATATCACCAAGCCGTTCCGCAAGGAGAGGATCCTCCATGTCGTTGAACAGGGCCTGAACTGGCATCGGCTCCAAAGCGAGAATATCTATCTTCGACAAAAACTGAAAGAGAAATCGGGCTTTCCGACCCTTGTGGGATCGAGCCAGCCCATGCGCCTGCTGCAGGGACAGATCGAAAAGGTCGCCAGGACCTCGGCTACCGTTTTGATAACGGGCGAGAGCGGAACCGGCAAGGAAGTCGTCGCACGCACTCTGCACGCAAACAGCCTGCGAAGCGAGAGGCAGTTCATCCCGATCGACTGCAGCACTATTCCCGAATCCATTATCGAGAGCGAGCTGTTCGGGCATCTCAGGGGCTCTTTTACCGGGGCGGTAAAGGATAAGAAGGGAATGGTCGAAGAGGCCGACCTCGGGACCCTTTTTCTCGATGAAATCGGCGATCTCAATCCCACTATGCAGGTAAAGCTTCTGCGACTGCTCCAGGAGGGAGAGTTCAAACCCATCGGTTCGAACTCAATCCGCAGAGCGGACATCCGCTTCATCGCTGCAACGAATCGGAATCTAAAGGAAAAGATCAGGAACGGCGAGTTCAGGGAGGACTTGTATTACAGGCTGAACGTGATCAACATCCAGCTCCCGCCCCTGCGCGAGCGGCGGGATGATATTGTTCTTCTGGCGAACCACTTCCTGGAAAAGTACAACACCCATTACGGCAAGGGCATCAAGAGCATCTCTTCCGAATCCATGGCGTATATGCTCCGCAGGGACTGGCCGGGAAACGTTCGCGAGCTGGAAAACCTCATCGAAAGAGGCATCATCATGTCGCAGGGCCAATCGCTCGATCTGGCCGATATCGGCGGCCAGGAACCGGGCGCGGACCTGCTGGAGCCCTCATTTCCCGCGTCGCCTCCAGACATCTTCGATATGCCGTTCAAAGAAGCCAAGGACAAGCTGATCGAGCAGTTCCAGTCCGAATACCTGGCGAAGGTTCTCTCACGAAACGAGGGGAACGTATCCCAGGCAGCCAGGGAATCCGGTCTCAAACGTCAATACCTCCACCGGCTCATGCGGGAGACCAGCATCGAGTCCAGGTCCTTCAAGAAGAAGGATTAGCCGGTTCTTTCCGCCGCTTGTCCCGGGCCTGCTTTCTCTCCCAGGCCGATTCGATCTTCCCCGTCAGTTCATCGATGGGGCATGGTTTAAGAAGGTATTCATATCCGCCCAGCTTCATGATTTCGACTGCCGCATCGACCGAGGCGTGTCCGGTCAGGATGATCACCTCGACTTCGGGATATTGCTTCTTTATTTTCCCGAGAGCTTCGATTCCGTCGATTCCCGGCATCTTCACGTCCAGTAAAATGACATCGTAGGCATTCTCCTGAAGTGCTGCAAAAGCTTCCTGTGCACTCCCCACATCCGTCGCATCGATTTCCCTGACTGCCAGCAATTTGCGCAATGTGGTTCTAAACCGCTCTTCGTCATCAACGATGAGAACTTTAGGCTTCGAGGACATGAGCACTCACTTTCCTGGATTCATGAACTATGGGAAGTCTGACGGTAAATGCAGTTCCCTGCCCGGGTTCGCTTTCTACCGTGATTTGGCCGCCCAGCCGCACAATGATGCCGTGGCAGATCGACAGGCCGAGACCCGTCCCCTTGCCCGGGGGTTTTGTGGTGAAGAAAGGATCGAAGATTTTACCGAGGTCGTTTTTGGGAATCCCGCATCCGTTATCCCTGATCACCAGTTCCGTCAGCCCGTTGTCGAGCGCACGGGTTTCGATCCTGATTTCCCCGTTTTCCCTGACGGCATAGCTGGCGTTATTC
>JAEZXS010000149.1 GCA_023442755.1 Pseudomonadota bacterium
TGTGGAAGGCTTTGTCGGGAACTTCAAGACGACCGTTCAGAACGGGGCCGAACCCGAGGTTATCGAACACGGCGTTGCCGTAATCGCCACGGGCGGCCGGCAGTATACCCCGACCGAATACGGGTACGGGAGCGACCCGAGAATCCTGTCGCATCTCGACCTCGACCGCCGGTTCATGGATAACGATCCGCGCCTCAAGGGCATCAACACTGCCGTGTTCGTCCAGTGCGTGGGCTCCCGCGAACCCGACCGGCCGTATTGCAGCCGCGTATGCTGTACGCACTCTCTCGAGAGCGCGCTGCAGCTCAAGAAGTTGAACCCGGACATGAACGTCTACGTGCTCTACCGCGACCTGAGGTCCTACGGCGAACGTGAGACGCTCTACCTGGAAGCCCGTAAAGCCGGGGTCCTCTTCATCCGGTTCCCGGTAAACGACAAACCGAAGGTGGAGGTGGTGGACGGGCAGCTTCGGGTGACGGTCACGGACCATGTCCTTTGCAGGCCGATTACCCTGACCCCCGACCTGCTGACGCTTTCGGCGGCAATCCTGCCGAACGAAACCGAACAGCTGGGACAGTTCTTCAAGGTTCCCGTAAACGAGGACGGTTTCTTCATCGAGGCGCACGCCAAATTGCGGCCGGTCGATTTTGCAACAGACGGCGTATTCCTCTGCGGCCTGGCGCACTATCCCAAGCCGATAGACGAAAGCATCGCGCAGGCACAGGCGGCGGCTTCCCGGGCTGTGACCATTCTGGCCAAGCAGACCATCCTCTTTGCCGGTACAGTCGCCTACACGAACCAACTTGATTGCAGCGCCTGCGCCACCTGCGTGAGCATATGCCCCTACTCCGCGCCCGGATGGAATGAGAAGAGCGGAAAGGCGGAAATCAATCCGGCGCTTTGCAAGGGCTGCGGGCTGTGCGTCGCATCCTGCCGCTCCGGAGCGATCCGGCTGCGCGGATTCGACGATGCTCAGATCTACAGCATGATCGAAAGCGTCTGATGACAAGGAAATAAGCGGCAGCGGAGGGGATTTTCCTCTCCGCTGTCCGGCTCTCTCTATTCCAAGCAGGAGTTATGAAAAATGTCCGATTGGGAACCGAAAATAGTAGCCTTCCTGTGCAACTGGTGTTCGTACGGCGCGGCTGACCTTGCAGGCGTCAGCCGGTTCCAGTACCCGGCAAATATCAGGGTCATCCGGGTGCCGTGTTCCGGGCGGATCAACCCCAAGTTCATCCTGGCCGCCCTGCGGCACGGGGCTGACGGCGTATGGGTCTCCGGATGCCATCCCGGGGATTGCCACTACATCGAAGGCAATCTTTACGCCCGGCGCAAATTCGCTCTGCTCAAGGAACAGCTCGAGTACACCGGCACGATCGAACCCGGCCGCCTCCACTTCTCCTGGATCTCCTCGGCCGAATCGACCAAGTTTGCCGAAATGGCGCGCAAGGTAGTCGATGCGGTGCGGGCTGCGGGCCCGGCGCAACACTTTATCAAGAAGCAAGCTGAGGTGGCGTAGATGCAATCATATACCCAAAAGATCAGAGAAGCGGCCAAACGGCTGCTTTCCGAAAAGCATGTGGACTGTGTGATCGGGTTCCGCAAGGGCAGCCTGCCGCTCATGAACGAACCGTGCATGGCAAAAACGCCCGCCCAGGCCGACCAGCTCGTCTGGGACGGCAACTGCGGGATCAACCTTGCCAACTACCTTCCCAAGATGGCCGGCAAGATCGCCATAGTGGCCAAGGGATGCGATTCGCGAAACATCGTCCTCCACCTGCTCGAAAACCAGATAAAGCGCGAGCAGCTCTATGTACTCGGCGCCCCCTGCCAGGGGATGATCGACAAGCGCCGGATCCTGGACGAGTTGAACGGACAGGAAGCGCTCCAGGCCGAGGACGGCAACGGGAAGATCACCGTGTCCGGGAAAGGCTTCGAGAAAAGCTTTGCCCGTTCCGACTACCTCCAGGAAAACTGCGCCATCTGCGCCCACCGCAACCCGGTGATATACGACGAACTGCTGTCCGACCCGGTGCAGGAGCAGGAAGTGGACCGATATGCCGATATCAGGCAGATCGAGGCCATGCTGCCCGAAGAGAAGCGCAGGCATTTCGACGAATTGATAGCCCCCTGCGTCCGGTGTTATGCATGCCGGAACGCCTGTCCGATGTGCTACTGCCCGACCTGCTTCGTGGACGAGGCAAAACCCCAGTGGGTGGGGAAGACAACCGACCCCACCGATACCCGCACCTTCCACTTCCTCAGAGCCTTCCACCTGGCGGGCCGCTGCACGGACTGCGGCGCATGCGAGCGCGCTTGCCCCGTCGGCATAAAAGTGCGCCAGTTCACCAAAAAGCTCGAAAAGGAAGTCAAGGAACTCTTCGGCTACGAAGCGGGTATGGTCCAGGATGCGCGGCCTCCGTTGGATGTCCACCGCCCCGACGACCCCGAGCCGTTCCTGGGATAGCGTGCGCCTGGAAAATTAGACCCCGCCCGCGGCGGTCATGACAGATAGAGAAGGGACAGATCGATGTCTGAGATATACATAACCAAAGGGAACTTTCCCGGGATAGTGCAGCGGCTGATGGACCGCTACAGGGTCTTTGCGCCGGTAAAGCAGGGCCGCTACCACGAATTCGCCGCCCTGGAAAAGGTGCAGGATGCAGACCTGAGCTACAAAAACACCCGTTTTTCGCCGAAGGGCCTCTTCCATCCCCAGGCCGAGCGGATGTTCGAATACACTCTCGATAAGTCCGAGCCCGATGCGGGCATTCTCAAGAATGCCCCGAAAGATTTCTCGCCCCGGGTAATCCTGGGCATCCGCCCGTGCGACGCGAGAGCTTTCCAGCTCGACGACGCCAATTTCAACACGGATACGATAAAAGACCCCTGGTGGATCAAGAGACGCGAAGCAACCACCATGATAGGCCTTGCCTGCAACAGCCCCTGCAGCACCTGTTTCTGCACGGCGATGGGGACCGGTCCTTTCGACACCACGGGCCTCGACGTCCTTTTGACGGACACCGGCGACGGGTATGCGGCCCAGGTGGTTACCGAAAAAGGAAAAAACCTCCTGGGAATCACTTCCGACTGGCAGTCGGCATCCGGCGAAATCCAGGCGAAGGTCGAAGAGCTTAAGAAGAACTCCGAGGCCGGCATGGGCAAACCCTTCGACCCGGCGCGGATCGCGGAACGCGACATGCTCGAACTTTTCAACTCCCAAATGTGGGACGATGTCGCGTTTGCCTGCATCAACTGCGGCACCTGCACCTTTGCCTGCCCCACCTGCTGGTGTTTCGACATCCAGGACGAAGTCTGCGGCCAGAAAGGCGACCGGCTTCGGATGTGGGATTCGTGCATGTTCCCGCTCTTCACCCTGCACGGTTCCGGACACAACCCCCGGAACAAGAAAGTGCAGCGCGTGCGCCAGCGCTTCATGCACAAGCTGAAATACTATCAGGACAAGTACCGCCAAGGTTCGGCGTGCGTCGGCTGCGGCCGCTGCGTCCAGGCTTGTCCCGTCAATATCGATATCAGGAAAGTCGGCGGCATCATGGCCTCGTCCGACTGCTCTTGCCCGGCCTAAAAGCCGCTTTGCGAATGGAGGAATTAAGGTGAACAATCCTTACCTGCCTTATCCGGTTCGAATCGATTCCGTCACGACGGAAACGACAGATCGCAACTTGAAGACATTCAAGCTGGTCTTCCTGAATCCGGAAGATGAGGCCAAATTTGCATATACACCCGGTCAGTTCGCCCTTCTTTCGGTTGCGGGCCAGGGCGAGATTCCTATCGGCATCGCCAGTTCCCCGACCGAAAAAGGCTTTATCAAGTTTACGGTGAACAAGGTCGGAAAAGTCACCAACTTTCTGCACAACATGCAGGCGGGCGACATCATGGGAGTTCGCGGCCCCATGGGGAACTGCTATCCCTGGGATATCCTCGAGGGCAAAAACCTCGTGATCGTCGGCGGCGGATTCGCCTTCACGACCCTGCGCTCTTCGATCGTCTACATGCTCGATCCCGCAAACCGGTCCCGCTTCGGCAACATCGACGTCGTCTACGGTGCGCGCCACCCCGGCCTGCTTCTCTACAAGGAAGAACTTGCCGCCTGGGAACAGCGCAGCGACATCAGAATGCACATAACCGTCGACGGCACCAACGATCCGAACTGGAAGTACAACGTCGGTTTCGTCCCGACGGTCACCAAGCAGAAAGCCCCGGGCGCCCAGGATGCTTACGCGATCATCTGCGGCCCCCCGGTCATGATCAAGTTCACGCTGCCCGTCCTCACCGAACTGGGCTACCCGCCCGAGCGCATCATATCGAGCCTCGAAATGCGGATGAAATGCGGAGTCGGGATATGCGGCCGATGCAATCTCGGTACCGAATACGTGTGCAAGGACGGTCCGGTGTTTACCCTCGATAAGTTGTCGAAGTTGCCCGGCGAGTATTAAGACCGGCCTGCTTCCCGAAGCAAAAAGACTCCACGGTGAAATCCGCGTGGATCGAATTCAAAATAGCGAATGCCAGAAAGGGATCACAATGCAGGACACTCTTCTTAATCCGAAACTGCCGGATCCGATAAAGACATACCTCAACAAGTTTAACCTCAGCCTGTGCCTTACCTGCGGCACCTGCACCAACGGTTGTCCCGCCACCGGCACGCCGAGCCTGAACGGTCTCGATACCAGGAAGGTTATCCGCATGCTGGCCTTCGGCATGGTGGACGAGGTGATGGAATCGACGTTTCCCTGGGTTTGCACCGGATGCGGCCGATGCGTGCACGGCTGCCCCATGGGAATCGACGTGGTGGGGCTCATGGGCTACATGAAGGCCCTCCGGCCGCGCGACAAGGTCCCCGGTATCCTCCACAAGGGCGTTCTGAACGTGCTCAAATCCGGCAACAACATGGCCATCCCGCAGGAAGATTATTTCTTCCTCATGGCCGACATGGGCAAGGAACTTGCCGAGGAATGCCCCGGGTTCTACGTGCCGATCGACAAGGACGGCGCGGATATCCTCTTCTTCCCCAACTCCAAGGAAGTCTTCTCCGATAACGAGGACATGCTCTGGTGGTGGAAGATCTTCTATGCGGCCAAAGAGAACTGGACCGTCCCTTCCGAAAACTGGGAAGCGGTCGACTGGGGTCTTTTCACCGGAAATGGAGAGGCCACCAAGACACTGGCGAAGAGAAAAATCGACATGATGAAAGAGCACCATTTCGGCCGGATGATCATGCCCGACTGCGGCGGCGGTTCCTACGGCTGCAGGAAGGGTATGAAGGAATGCGTACTCGAAGACCCCAACAACAAGATCGACCACATCTACCTGTACGAATACCTGATGGAAATCATCAAGAGCGGCAGGATCAAGCTGGACAAGAGCCGCAATGCCGGGAAACGCTTTACCTGGCACGACTCCTGTAAACACGGCCGCGAACTCGAACGCAACTTCGGCAAAGGCTACTTCGAGGAACCGCGCTGGATCCTCCAGCAGTGCGTGGACGATTTCGTGGATTTTGAACCCAACCGCATGAACAACTTCTGTTGCGGGGCGGGGGGCGGAAACTGGCCCATGCCCTACGAGAAGGAATCGGCCTATCACGCCCGCTTCAAGTACCAGCAGATCCAGAACAGCGGGGCCGACGTGGTGGTTGTGGGCTGCTCGAACTGCCGCGACCAGATCATGAAGCGTATCCCCAAGTTCTACCCCGACTGCAAGTACGAAGTGAAATACATCTGGCAGGTCATAGCCGAGAGCCTGGTTCTCGAGCCCTGGAGCGACGAGGAAGTCGCCAAGTCCGATGCGGAACAGAAGGCCCAGTGGGAACGCCTCGGGTTCAACCCTGACGAGGAAGAAGAATAGAGCGTGAATCGGGGCGCGGGCGCGAAGCTTCCGATTGCCCCTTGCCATAACTGCCGCGATCAGATAATGAAGAAGTTTCGTCAGGAACAAGGCCCCACGGCCCGTCGACGGACATCGCCTCTGGGAGCTTGAAGCGGACTCCCTCATTATTGATTGCGTGAGGAATAAGCCGGAAAATTGTTCCGGTCATCCGTTCAAATAAGCCCCGGAATCACTATTATTGTGTGCATGGGGCTTTTTCGCGTTGTGAACGATACTTTTGACTACTCCCGCTATGGAACGAGATGAGCAAAAAACAGAATATCGGCAAAAAAGGCAAGGCTGAGATCGCGCTCAGCCGCGAGGAAGCCGACGAGCTGCAGATGATACTCGATCGGCTCGCGGTTCAGAACCCCGAGGGGGAAAGCCTGGATCGGTACCTGAATTCGCTGGGCAATGCGCTTGCATCCAGGCCCCACCTTGCGACTGTCCTCGTGGATACGCTCAGCAAGAACCCGAACCAGACGGGTTATCGCGTTTTCGCTGCCCTGGAGAAGATCATCGAGCCCACGCCTTTCAAAAGGCACCTCAAGCAGGCCGCATACCGTTTCACACAGCGGGGCTTTACGGCACCAACAGAAGCGGAGCCCCGAAAGGTCGTGCTCATCCAGGGCGAGTCCAGGAAATCCGCGGCGCATCTTTTCCATGTTCCCGGGACCCTGTGGCTCGTATCGGCCCTCGTTCCGGACAGCGGGCGCACCGGCCACACCCTCGTGACGGCTTTCCTCGAAGACGATCTCGACACCTTCAACGTGAGGTTAACGGAGAGCAGCCAGAAGCTCTATAAAGACTACCTCCAGAAGCTCACCTCGCATGCCGGCGGCTCCAAGGCGGTCGAAATTTCCATTCAGCACGCGGCCAGGCTCTATTTCGAAATGGTCGACCTCTGGACCGCAAAGAAATCCTTACCCGAGCTGGAACGCGCCCGCGAACTGCTGAAGCCTCTCTACTCGACCGATATAAAACCCTACGCCTACGAACTGATGCCGGAAATCGACGATCCGGCCCGGCGCCTCCAGGAAATCGACGTGGCAGCGCTGTTGCAGGGCATGGACCTGAGCTGGCTGACCTTCAGCAAGCAGGATGCCGCGCCGTTTCATGAAAAAATGCGCGCACTCGACAGCCCCCTTCTCGTCATCCCCCGGGAAGTGCAGGTCCAGCGCAGCATGGACGAATTCCACAACGCGGCAAACACACTCTGTACTGGCAAAACCCGCTGGCTGTACCAGCGCTACTTCGAAGAATACGCAATGGCATTCAAACTGGCTGCGGCGGAGGAGGAGGCAACCTGGGCATGGATTGTCGCCCGGCACCTGGCATCCGATGCCCCTGCCGCGGATAATCCCGTCGTCTTCCAGCTCGTGATTCATTCGCTCCGTTTGCACTGGCCGGATGAATTCAAGGAGGCGGAGGCCCAGGCCCAGCAGGCGCAACCCTCGCCGGAGCGCCGGACCGAATCCGGCATCATCCTCCCCTGACGGGAATCGACCTATGGAAACGATCCAGGTAAGAACCCCTGCACATTCGGCTGCCGTGGACATCACAAATGAGGTCGCGGCAGCCCTGAAAGAATCAAAAATTCAAAACGGCTCCTGCCTCGTCTACACCCCGCACACCACGGCCGCGCTCACCATCAACGAAGGCGCCGACCCCGACGTCATGGACGACGTGCTCAACGCTCTCGACAAGCTGGTCCCCTGGCGCGCCGGCTATAAGCACAGCGAAGGCAATTCGGCCGCACACATCAAGTCGATTCTCGTCGGCGGCAGCGTCCAGGTGATCGTCCAGGACGGAAAACTCCTTCTCGGCACCTGGGAACATATCTTCCTGTGCGAATTCGACGGCCCAAGAACGCGAAAGGTCCATATTTCCTTCCAGGGGAGCTGACGCCTCCGGTTGTCCGCCTTCAAACGCATCGAAGATAATCTTTGCGAGTAACGTCACCCCCGCGAAGTCACGCATCCCGCGTGAGGGGGCCAGGCATTAAGCACTTAAGAAACACTGATTTCCGCGGTAGGCCCATAGCCGTCAAAATAGGGGAGAGAGCAAAGCGCGGGGGTCGCGGCCCCCCACACTCCCTGCGTCACGCGTGCCGCGTGACTTACTTGGCCCTGCGGCGGCGCACCGCGCAAACGCGGAGCATTCGCCGCAGTCCCGACCGCTCGGCCGGAAACATACTCCCCCGCCGGATATTTGTGCGGCCGGCCGAACTGATCCTCGTTTGAAACAAGCAGCGGCATAATCAAATGTTAGAGGTAGTCATTTCGAGTCCGCCGCCAGGCGGAGGAGAAATCTTGCAGTTCAATTAAACAGTACGTGTTGGTTGGCTGTTTTTGTCTCGTTCCCACGCATGGGCGTCAACTTGAGTTGCTTCGGTTTTCGACGTGTGTATATCCGATCGAGAAGCGCACCAGCCGACAAGCCGCGAGACAGTCGGACTCTTCAGGAATCTCTACTGTACCGCGGTTACGGGGATAGATCGGAGCGTCTCAATTCGATTGGCTTTCGACAAAGATTTGGGAGGAGACATAGGGCGTGTGGAGTACTTCCTTTTTTAACGCCTCATCCTTCGCTTCACCAGATAAATTAAATAAACCGGGAGCCCTGGTGCCTTGGCCAGCAAATCAAGATTTTCGCTTGTGCAAGACGAGGGTGGCACGCTAGAGTACCATGGGAGGTGGGTAAATGCCCAAGAAGGATATCCCCAGAGTTCAGCACTATGTCCCCCAATTCATTCTGAAGCATTTTACAGATGGAAAAAAGCCGCAGGTGTGGGTTTATGACAAGTCCGAAGGCCGAAAGTTCAGGTCGAATGTCTCCAATGTTGCTGCTGAAAGCGGATTTTATGATTTTGAATTTAAAGGCGCCGAACTGTCCCTGGAACCGGCTCTCTCCAGCTTGGAATCGGATGCATCCAGAGTGATCAAACAAATAATAAAGCAGGAAAGCCTTGCCGACTTTTCCAGGGAAGAAAAGGCCCTGCTTTCATCGTTCATTGCGGTCCAATTTGTACGGACGAAACAGAACCGTATGATGTCCAAGGCTGTGGTTTGCGACCTCGAAGAGAGAATCCGGCAAATGGGCTTTGAACCTGAACGCATAAAGGGCTTTGCTAAATTCAATGAGCAAGAAGAAAAGATGCTCAGCGTTATGTGTGTCCAGAGGGCAAATGAGTATGTGCCTCATTTTATGGAAAAAGACTGGGTTCTGCTGAAGGGCTCAAAGAGAAATCCTCTCCTCATATCTGATAACCCCATAACCCTCCAAAATCACAACGACTTTAGTCCATACGGGAATATAGGTCTTTCAGTAAAGGGCATCCAAATTCATTTTCCGATCTCGAAGGAACTTAGTCTCGGCCTGTACTGCCCGTCTATTGGTGATCAGGTTCGAGAAGGGTATGAAAAATATTTAAGGCTGGCTAAATTGGAACCTACTCTAGCTGCCGGACTTATCAAAGACCCCCTCGGGCTTGCACAACTTGCAGCTGGCTTTAACTCGGGAAGAGCTGTACCTCTGAAACCTGAAAACGTTTTGAATCTCAACTCATTGCAGGTTAGATTCTCAGAAAGATTCCTGTTCTCAAGTATCAACGATTTTACTCTTCCCGAATTAATGATCACAGAACACCCGGAATACAAACTCGGACCGAGAATGCATATTTCATGATGTTTTCACAAAATGTGCTTTCGTTGATTTGAGGCGAATCTCTCGAAGCTGAACCGACCACGGGTGGGTTATCTGTGGAATCGGCTTGAGATAAATGCATCCATGCTCAGACATAGATGGAAACTTGCATTGAATACGCTTCTGGTGTGTTGTATTAATTATAAATTCTCTTTTTTGAAGCTACCTAAAAAAATAAAAAGGATTCTGGAGCGGCTATACTCAGTCAGGAGTTTAAGGAATTGAGTGTGCTAATGACGCAAAAGGTAATGAATTTAGGTGCTTACCATCGTGAAATTGTTAGACCCTACTGAATCAAGATTTCTCTTGACAATTCATTCGGCAATCTCATAGGCTTATGAATAAACATATCCATAACATATTGAATT
>JAEZXS010000151.1 GCA_023442755.1 Pseudomonadota bacterium
CAGTAAGAACTGGGGCAATACCTCCTGCACCGGCGGCGGAACCGGAAGTTCCCCCGGCGCCCGTCATCGCGCCTGAGGCAGCCTCAGGAGACCCGTCGGATTTCGGGTATCCACCCGAATATATTCCTCTTGTGCAGAAGACGGCCACTGCACTGCAAAGCGAGAGCTTCACCTTTTATCCGATCAAGGCCCTGGACCCGTTCATGCCGTTTATAGCCCCGGAGACAAATCCCGCTTTGCGCCTCGGGGATGATGAGGAAGAACCCAGAATGGATGACAGGCCGCTGACGCCGCTCCAGAAGATGACGATGGGCGAAATCGAAAGAGGGCTCAAGGCCATTACCTGGGGAGACCTCGGCCGGCGCGCGGTGATAGAAGATTCTGCCGGCAAAGGCTACATCGTGGCA
The DNA here is from genome assembly GCA_023442755.1 of Pseudomonadota bacterium. Classification (GTDB taxonomy): domain Bacteria; phylum Desulfobacterota; class Syntrophobacteria; order Syntrophobacterales; family Syntrophobacteraceae; genus SbD1. The sequence continues at coordinate 408 of JAEZXS010000151.1, forward strand.
GTCGGTACCCCGGCGGGAGAACGCAACGGCGTGGTTACGCAGATTTTCAACGATCATCTCGTCATTCAGCAGGAAATCTGGGACAGAAAGGCCAAGAAAAGAATTCCCCAGGACTTTACCGTCAAGTTGAGCAAAAAGACGGATAAGGATGCAAAGCCCTAGCTGGTACGAGTTTGTTATGTGAACGCAAAAAGCCGGTCCGTGCGGACCGGCTTTTTTGATATACGAACTTGAACTTTCCATTGCCGGAATGCAGTGGAAGCCTGGAAAAACAGTACTCTGCCAACCAGTATTCGTGCTCCGGTTATCCGATCGCGGCTTCGAGCCGCTCCCACAAAATGCATGCCTTTCTCATTTCCCCCTCAGAAGCGAAAGAAACAGCATCACGGCGCCGGTCGAAACGGCGATGTCGGCCACATTGAAAGCAGGCCAGTGCCATGTTCCCACGTAGAAGTCGAGAAAGTCGATAACCTCACCCATCCGGATGCGGTCTATAACATTGCCTATGGCGCCGCCGGCAATGAGCGTGTACGAGACCCGCGTCCACCAGTCCGCTTTATTCACCTTGCTGTACGCGTAGGTAATGATCCCTACCACGACAAAGGCGAGGGCGACAAAAACCCATCTCCTCCAGGAAGACCCTGCAGAGGCGAAAATGCTGAAGGCCCCACCGGTATTATGGACGTGGACCAGGTTGAAAAAGCCCGGAATGATGACCTTTCCGGTATGCAGGGCGAGCGACTGCGCGAGCAGGAGTTTTGTTGCCTGGTCGAGCAGAATCAATATGCCCACGCCGATGAAATAGGGCGACATGTTCCGGAGGTTCAGGCCGGAATTGGCTGCTTTGGCTTTGGCCATTCTCTACACAACTCCAAGGTGTTTCGTAAAATCGCCCAGACTTAAGCGCCGGTCACGGCTGTGTGGCAGCGGCCGCAAACCGTCGGATGGTCTGCAAACTTCCCGACCTCTTCGGAACGCACCCAGCAGCGCTCGCACTTTTCTCCGGTAGCGCTGGCGATCTGGACCTTCAAGCCCGGCAGTTCAACCCCATCGATCGCATTCGTCAGGTTGGCCTCGGGTTCGAAAGAAACCGCCGACACGATGAAGACCGTCCTGAAAAGGTCTTCCTCTCCCCGGAACTCGTTGGCGAGTTCTTCGGGCAATGCGAGCCGGACCTTGGCATCCAGCGGATGTCCGATAACCTTGTCCCGCCTGGCCGCTTCGAGCGCCCGGAGCACTTCATTGCGGATGGCCTGGATCTTCTTCCACCTCTGGCCCAGCGCCTCGTCCTCGAACTTCGAATCGGCTTCCGGAAAGAGCTCCATGTGAACGGAGGGGCCTGGACGGTGGAGCATCTGCAGCCAGGCTTCTTCTGCCGTGAAGGTGAGGATGGGAGCCATGAGCTTGAGAAGCGTCTGCAGGATCGTATGGATCACGGTCTGCGCCGAGCGCCTTGCAAGGCTTGCCGCCGGAGCGGTGTAGAGCCGGTCCTTGAGAATATCCAGGTAGAAGGAACTCAAATCCACCACGCAGTAGTTGTGCAACGCGTAGTAGACCCTGTGGAATTCGAACCGGTCGAACCCCTGCCTGATCTTCCGAATCAGGTCCTGGAGTTCGTAGAGCGCGAAGCGGTCCAGTTCGTCCATCTTCTCATAGGGCACCGAATCGGCCGCCGGGTCGAAATCGTAGAGGTTGCCGAGCAGAAAGCGGCAGGTGTTGCGGATTCTGCGGTATGCTTCGCTAAGCCTTCTCAGGATGTCCTGGGAGATCCGGATATCGTCGCGATAGTCTTCGGCGGAGACCCACAGGCGAAGGATTTCGGCGCCGTACTGGCGGATGATCTCTTCGGGGGCGATCACGTTTCCGAGGGACTTGGACATCTTGTAGCCCTGGCCGTCCACTACGAACCCATGGGTCAAGACGCTGTTATAAGGTGCGATGTCCCTGGTTCCGACCGATGCGAGCAGGGAGGAGTGGAACCAGCCGCGGTGCTGGTCGCTGCCTTCGAGGTAGAGGTCGGCAGGAGCGCGCAGATGGGGACGGCGCTCGAGCACCGCAGCATAAGATGTCCCGGAATCGAACCACACGTCCAGGATGTCTTTTTCTTTTTCCACATTGCGTCCGCCGCAGCCGGGGCATTTGGCTCCCTCGGGAAGCAGGTCCTCGACCGGATGGGAAAACCACGCATCAGCCCCTTCCTTCTCGAAAAGCGACACGACATGGTCGAATACTTCCGGCGAGCTGATGTATTCGCCGCAGTCGCGGCAGCGGAAGACGGTGATGGGCACGCCCCAGGACCGTTGGCGCGAGATGCACCAGTCGGGCCGGTTGGCCACCATGTTGAAAATGCGCTCTCGTCCCCAGTTAGGAATCCACTGCACCCGATCGATCCATTCCAGCGCTTTTTTGCGCAGATCGGTCTTGTCCATTGAGATGAACCACTGCGGGGTGGCGCGGAAAATAACCGGTTTTTTGCAGCGCCAGCAGTGCGGGTAGCTGTGCGTAATGTCTGTCTGGAAGAGGAGCTTTCCTTCCTCGGTCAGTTTTTCGATTACCGACTTGTTCGCGTCGAAAACGAACTGTCCGGCAAAGAGGGGCACTTCGTTCGTGAACCGGCCGCGGTCGTCGACGGGCGAGTAAACGTCCAGGCCGTATTCGAGGGCCATTTCGTAGTCTTCGCGGCCATGGCCCGGGGCCGTGTGGACGGCGCCTGTTCCGGCTTCCAGGGTGACGTGGGCCCCGAGGACGATGACGGAATCGCGGTCCAGGAAAGGATGGCGCGCTTTGAGGCCGCTCAGTTCATCGGCCCGGAAGGTGCGAATCACCTCGTAGTCCTGCACCTTCACCATCTTCATGACGTTTTCGAGCAGCCCTTCGGCAAGAATCCAGGTCTCTTTCCCGACCTGCACGGCGGTGTAGGTGAATTCCGGGTGGAGCGCCACGGCAAGGTTTGCCGGGATGGTCCAGGGGGTCGTCGTCCAGATCAGGACGTAGACTTCTTTTCCGGCGAGTTCCGGAAACTTCGCCTGGCTTTCCGTCGTGAGCGGGAATTTTACGTAGATCGAGGGCGACTTGTGATCGTGGTATTCCACTTCGGCTTCCGCCAGGGCGGTCATGCAGCTCGCGCACCAGTAGATGGGCTTTTTGCTGCGGATGACGCTGCCGTTCTGAAAAAAACGGCCGAGTTCCCGGGCGATGGTCGCCTCGTAGCCGTAGGACATCGTCAGGTAGGGATCGTTCCATTCGCCGAGCACTCCGAGGCGCCTGAATTCATTGCGCTGGATGTCGATGAAGCGTTCCGCGTACTTGCGGCACTCGCGGCGAATTTCGGTCTGGGTCATGGTCGCCTTCTTGTTGCCAAGTTCCTTGTCCACCTGGAGTTCGATGGGCAGCCCGTGGCAGTCCCAGCCCGGAACGTACGCTGCGTCCAGCCCGCTCATCTGGCGCGACTTGATGATCATGTCCTTCAGGATCTTGTTGAGCGCGGTGCCGAGATGGATGTGGCCGTTGGCGTAGGGCGGGCCGTCGTGCAGAACGTATTTCGGGCGGCCTTCGCTCATTTCGCGCAGGCGCAGGTAGAGGCCCGTTTCTTCCCATCTTTTCAGGATTTCCGGTTCTCTCGCAGACAGATTGGCTCGCATGGGAAAATCGGTCTGGGGGAGGTTGAGCGTATTCTTATAATCCATTGGAATCTCCGGTGGCGTATTCTGGGGAGACCTATATAAGCGGTCCGAACCCGTCTCCCCGTTCGTGGACAAATAAGCTGTATTTATATCCGCCCCGTAAGGGTAAAACAACGGGGCGGCGTCAGCGCGCAAAATGTAAAATCAATTTTTCTAACACACCGGCAGGTCAAGTCAAGAAAACTTAGGATCAACAACTCCGGCGGGGTGAATATGGCTCAAACATTGAACCGGAAATGCATGATGTCTCCATCGTGAACAGGGTAGGTCTTCCCTTCGAGCCTCACCGTCCCCTGCTTGCGGGCGGCGGCATAGTCCCCGGCTTTTTTCAGGTCGTCGTAGGCCACCACCTCGGCGCGGATGAAGCCCCTCTGGATGTCCGAATGGATCGCGCCGGCCGCCTCGATCGCCGGCATGTCGCGGAGTATGGTCCAGGCTTTTACTTCGTCTTCGCCCACCGTCAAAAACGTAATCTGGTTCAACAGTTCGAAAGAACTCCTTATAACCCGGTCCAGGGCCGATTCGGATATCCCGAAATCCTCCATGAAAGATTTCGCCTCCTCGTCGGAAAGCTGCGCCAGCTCCATTTCGAGCTTGCCGCGGACCACGACTGCACCCTGATAGGCGGGAACGGAGTCGAGCGAAACCTCTGGAAGCGCGTCATCCTCGTCCGCATTGTTGACGATTACCAGCAGCGGTTTGGCCGAAAGGAACGTGTAGCCGCGCAGTTCTGGGGCGGATGCGATCTCCGGGCGGGTTCGCAGGGGCTTTTCCGCATTCAGGATTGCCGCGCATTCCTCCAGGAGTTCCTTTTCGCCGCCGATGGGCTTTTTCCCCCTCTTCAGTTCGAGGTCGATCTTTTCGAGCCGTTTTTCCACCGTGGCGAGATCGGAAATGAGGAATTCGTCTTCGAGTTCGCGAATGTCGCGACCAACGTCGGGAGCGCCGAGCATCGCGTCCGGAAAATTCCTGACCGCCATTATGAAGGCGTCCATCGGGCGCATGTGCGCCAGCAGCAGCGCCATGTATTCCTGCTTGTTGTCTGCGGCCCCCGATACTCCCTGCAGGTCCATGTAGGTGATCTGGGCGTAAGTGGTCTTCTTGGGTTTATAGAGGCCGCTCAGCCAGTCCACCCTTGGGTCCGGCACCGGCACGACCCCGAGCACCGGGGCGATCTGGCCGCCCGGCGGGACCGATTCACCCGTCCGCCTGGTCAGTGCGTTGAATACAGTGGTTTTCCCGGACCTTCCCAGTCCGACTATTCCGAGTTTCATCCCCGATCCTTATCGATATGAAGTTTAAATCCACCGGGAATGTATGCGTTCGGAAGGATTTTGAAAAGAGTAATTTCGCTGATGAGGCGCAAGGTGCGGCATGATTCGCGACTGCTTGTGCTTTTGGGAAGCGGTTAAGCTGGTGATACGTCCAGTCCGGTGCGTCTCGGCAGAGGCAGCGGGGGCCGGCGTCCGCATTTCAGGTTCCAGTAAGCCCAGGACCGCGGGTCGAAAACCCCGGGAGGTGCATTTTCCAGCACCTCCCGAAATTCTTCGATACCGACGATTCCTTCGAGGGCTTTCAAATCCTCGACAGTGCCGTAAGTCATGACATGGGCGAGAAAATGCACCGGATCGGCCAGAGCGTCCTCCGGGTCCTCGAACCAGACGACGCGTCGGGCTACTTTCAACAACTCCGGTGTTGCTGGTAGAAGCTTCATGGCAGGTCCCCGGGGTCAGTTTGGTCAAAGGCCATCAGGTATCCTTATCGGAATGTCAAATCTCATTATACCTCGGATCCGCCTTATCCGCTCTATCATTTTGGCCGGTTCTTTTACGCGCTTGGCATCCCCCCGAATTAGTGTATGCTTACGCTTCAATCGGAAAATTCAACGGGAATGGAGCACATGGCATTCTGGAAAACCCGCCACCAGATGGGGCTGGCGGCATTGATAATGGGCGCGAGCATACTGCTTTCCCGGTTCATGGGGCTGGCAAGGGATAAACTGATATCGGTCCTTTTCGGCGCAACGCTGGAATCGGACCTCTATTTCGCGGCATTCGTCATCCCTGACTACATAAATCATCTTCTCGCAGGCGGGTATTTCTCGATAACCCTCATCCCATTTTTGACAAAATACTTCGAAGAAGACCGGGAGGACGGGTGGCGTTTTTTTTCCACTGTCTTGTTCTGGGTTACAGTTTCGGGCTGCATGATCACCCTGGCAGCCATGCTTTTCGCCCCCAGGCTTGCCTATCTCGCGGCGCCGGGGCTTGATGGAAAGGCGCTGGTCCGCCTGGCCTGGTTCCTTCGGATCATCCTGCCGGCCCAGGTATTTTTCCTTTGCGGCTCCTGTCTCAGCGCCGTTCTTTACATGCGCAAGCAGTTTTTCGTTCCCGCTCTCGTTCCGCTGGTCTACAACCTGTTTATCATTGGCGGCGGGTTCGTCCTGCGCTCCAGGGGGATGGAGGGATTCTGCTGGGGCGTCCTGACCGGCTCGCTTATCGGAAATTTCCTGCTGCCTCTCCTGGCAGTCAGGTCCGGCGGACTGAGCCTGAGATGGTCGTTTTCCCACCCGGGTCTGAAAAAATACTTCCTTACCGCGCTCCCTCTGGCTGTAGGGCAGTCCATAACGGTCCTGGATGAGCAGTTCGTGCGGATTTTCGGATCTCTTGCCGGAGTCGGGGCGATCAGTTGGCTCAGTTACTCGCGGCGCATCATGCTTGTCCCGGTAAGTGTCGTTGCGCAGGCCGCCGGGGTGGCTTCCTATCCGTTTCTTGCCGAACTGTTCATGAAGAAAGATTTTTCAAGGTTCTTCAAAACCGTGAATGCGGCGCTCCGAAACGTCATTACGCTTCTGGTCCCGCTCTCGATCTGGATGATGCTCGTCTCCGAACCCGCCATCCGCCTCATTTTCGAGCAGGGCCGGTTCGGCGCGTCCGACACCGCGCAAACCGCGCGACTTCTCCAGATCATGCTCCTGTGCGTCTTCTGCTGGGGCTACCAGCAGGTGCTCGGACGGGCATTCTATGCGCGCCTCGATATGCTCACCCCCGCGGTTATCGGGACGGCCGCAACGCTTGTCTCGGTACCGCTGTACTATTTCCTTACCATGCGGATTGGGCCTGCCGGAGTTGCCGCGGCAAGTGCTGCTTCAATCGTCCTGTATAGCGTCGCCCTGACGGCCTGGTGGAAGGTCAGGGTTGGAGCCGAGGCGTTCGCGGGGCTCGTTCCCGGGGCGTTCAAGGTTCTGGGGCTCTCTCTGGCGGCCCTTTTGCCCTCATGGGCTGTCGGCAGGATCGGCCTGTTCGATCCGCAGGCCTTCCCCTACCTTTCGGCGATTTTTGAAATAGCTGCGAGCGGCCTGGTTTTCGGGGCTGTTTTTGCGGTGCTCTCGGGGTATTTCATTCCTGAGACGGTGAGGCCTTTCCTGGAAAGAACCGGCCCGATCGGGAGAAGACTTCTCCGAAGCCGGACGGCGGGATAGTGGGTTCGCGTAAAAAGATCGTCGCGGCTGAAGCCGCTCCCACCGAAATGGGAATAGATTTTCTCAGAATATATTAGCCCACGACCCACAGTGCCCGGTCTTTGGATGCCTGAACGAGTTTGCTGCTGACCCTTCCCATGTCGAATTCCTGGACCGTCGAAAGCCCGCGCCTGCCCACTGCGATTGTCCCGTATCCTCCGGCTTTGGCCTCCTCGATTATCGTCCCGGCACGGGTGCTGGCATTTTTCACGATCTTGACCGAGATGTCGCCGGACTTCAACCCGCGGTTCTGGAGCATCAGCCGGGCTTTGGCCATAACCGGCTCGATTTCCTGTTCCGCCTTTTCCATTCGCATCTTCTGGAATTCTTCAATGGCGGAGCCTTCGATATCTTCCGGCAGGTCGGCTATTTTTCGAATCACGTGCAGGAGCAGGATTTTCTTGGCCAGGCCGTCGGTCATCATGGCTACATGGTCGACAGCGCGCATCGAGCCTTCCGATGCATCGATACCGACAATGATCCCGCTCGAATCGGGCCTGCCGCCGACCAGCCACACGGCCAGGTCGGTCACCTTGAGCACCACCTTGCTTGCAACGCCTCCCAGCGAGAGGTCCGGGATCGTGCTCAGGCCTCTTCTCCCCAGTATCACGGTATCGTATCCGCGGTGGGATTCAGCCCCTATGTCGCGCGCTATGCCATCTTTTCTTTCCCTGAGGTCGGCCTTGACCGCGGAATCGGGAAAACCGGCATCCAGGAAGACCTGACGCGCCCGCTGCATGAAGTCGTTTATCTTCTTTTCCTGCTGAATTTCCCAGCCGCGCACGGTCTGAACCTTCTGTTGCCAGAGCGGGTCTTTTTCCAGGTCCCAGAACGCTTCGGGCACTTTGCTCATCACGTGCAGCAGCACGATCTCACTGCCGGAAGGAGGCACAATTCCGCTGACATAATTGACGGCTTCGTATGCCTGATACGAACCGTCCACAACAAGCAGAATTCTTCTCCGGTTATTGTCCATGGGTGCCCTCTGTCCTGCAGGTTGTCGGAAAGGTAATGGGGTGAGCGACTCCGGTCCGCGATCCTGAAGGACCGGATATCAGCCTAATATTACTATAGAGAATGCGCATCCGTGTCAACTCGATTGAGGTGCCCGATCGGATCCCGGGAGGGGAAATCGGAATTCCCGATAATTTGCGATTTCGGCCCATGTTCCCATCAATAGTAGCTTTCACAAACCTCAGATTTATGTTAGCTTTCCAAACTTCGGTTTTGTCTTCCGCCGCGGCGGCAATCTGCCGAAAAAGCTCGGGCGGCACTTACAAAACGAGGCAAGAGAGATTATTGAATACGCAATCTACTCTTATATTGATTCTTGGGATGATGAATACCGATATAATATCGGAGTGCGGTCACATCGAAAGGAGACGGGTTCATGATTAATATTTCTGAAAAGGCGGAAACTGTTCTGAAGGATTTCTTCAAGGATAAGGAAATCGTGCCGATCCGCGTATTCCTCCAGACAGGCGGGTGATCGGGTCCCTCGCTGGCCATGGTTCTGGATGAACCTAAAGATACGGACGATGTATATACTCTGAACGGTTTTACTATGCTGATCGACAAGGAACTGCATCAAAAGACCAAGGACGTGACCATCGATTACGTCAGCTACGGGATGGGTTCCGGCTTCCGGGTATCCTCTGAAAACCCCGTTGCCGAGAAGAAAAGCTCTTGTACGTCCAACTGCTGTTCCTACTGATACCTTCCGGCCATTCGGTTTTTGAAACGGGGACTCGCAGTTCCCGTTTTTTTTTGCTCTCCTGCGGGGAAGGAGATCGCATCCCGCACCCGCGCGCCTATTGCCATCGGGAAGATCGCGCTTATTGTCGTTTTCATGTTCCGGAAGGTCGCAATGCCGGGAACGGCCAGGGAGGCGCCGACCGCCGGCTTCGGAGTACATTGCCAGTGTGAACGGGGGAGCCGCATGCAGGACGCCTATCTTACCACCTACCTAAACGATCATCTCGGAATGTCCGTTGCCGGCATCGAGTTGACCCGGAGATGCCTTTCCAATAACAGGGAGGGCGACCTGGGTAAGTTTCTCGCACACCTGCTCCTGGTGCTCGAAGAGAACCATGTACTTGTTCGCAAGCTCCTGAAACGGCTCGGGGCAAAGGAATCAGAAGTGAAAAAGCTGGGTGGATGGGTGCTGGAAAAAGCGGGACGACTGAAACTCAACAATGCGCTTTTCCGCTATTCCGACCTGGCGCGCGTAATCGAACTGGAAACCCTGGTAGCGGGGTTGCAAGCTCAGGCAAGCATGTGGACCGTTCTGGCGAGCAGCCGCTCAGGTGATCCGCGTCTTGACGGGATTGATTTCGAGGAAGTGAGGAATCGGGCCGAACAGATGCTGGAAGAGGCCAGAAGGTATCACCTCTGTGCCGCGGCATTCGCCTTTACGAAGAAATAAAGAGGGCAGGAAAACTTCCCCCGGAGGAGCGCCTCCGGGGGAGAGTGGACGTTATTTCGCGATGCCGATCACACCGCAGGCAATGCGCGCGCCCGAGTTGCCGGCCGGCTGGGATTTGAAATCGTCAGCCTGGGCATGAACAACAACGGCGCGGCCGATAATGGAGTTGGGGCCTTCCAGGGTCAGCTTCTTGTCCGTTATTTCAAGCCTTGCATGACCGCTCTTGTCGGCTTCGATGTTGCCGAGGTCGCCTTCGTGGCGCTTATCGACATTCGGAGCGGCATGGGGCATACCGGTCGGGTTGAAGTGGCCGCCGGCCGAACCGGCATCCGGAGAGCTGCAGTCTCCGTATTCATGGATGTGGAACCCGTGAGGTCCGGGAGCCAGGCCGTTCAAATCGGCTACGACGCGGACGCCCTTTCCGGTCTTCTCGAAGCTGACAAAGCCCTTCACCTTGCTTCCCTCTGTCGGGTTCATCACCGCCACGGCCTTGCCAGTCGGTTTTACCTCATGGCCGCCGCGCGAGCATCCGACAAGCGCCACCCCCAGAACCAAAGCTGAAAACAGCATTCCCTTCGCAATTCCCTTCATGTGCTCTCCTCCTTTAGC
>JAEZXS010000153.1 GCA_023442755.1 Pseudomonadota bacterium
CGTGGGGGTGTGGGGGCGAAAGTCTCCACGCTTTTCCTGTTTTTGTTTTTGTCTTTCGCTCATCCTGCCTGCATCAACTCCCGCATCATCTGCTCAAGGCTGTTGCGCCAGGGCGGCGGTTCTATTCCGAAGGTGCGCGCGATCTTCCCGCAGTCAAGGACGGAGTTTCCGGGCCGGGGCGCGGGGACGGGGTATTCGCTTGTGGTTATGGGGTGTATCTCCCGGACTTTGAGGGTTTCGTACTTTCGTCCTTGTTCGACTATGGCTTTGGTGAATTCGAACCAGTTTGTCCGGCCGGCGCCGCAGAAGTGGTAGGCGCCCCATTCCGCCCTGTTGCGGTTCGAGGCGAGAAAGCCTGCGAGGCGAGCGATTGCGGTGGCAAGGTCTCTCGACCATGTGGGGCAGCCGAACTGGTCGGCCACGATGCGGAGTTCCTCCCGTTCCCGGGCGAGCCGGAGCATGGTTTTGACGAAGTTGTTTCCGCCGAGCCCGTACATCCAGGCGGTGCGCACGATGAGGTGTTCGGGAAGTTCCGACCGGACGGCGGCTTCGCCTTCCTGTTTGCTTTTCCCGTAGACGCTCAAGGGATTCGGCCGATCGTCTTCCAGGTAGGCGCCTGTTTTTTTTCCGTCGAAGACGTAGTCGGTGGAAATGTGGATCATGGGGATACCGGCGGAGCGGCAGGCGGCTGCCAGGTTGCCCGGACCGTCGCGATTTACGGCAAAGGCCGGGCCTGGTTCGGACTCGGCCTTGTCCACCGCCGTATAGGCCGCGCAGTTGATCAGGAGGTTGGCGCCGGGTGTTTTCGCGATGCATGCCGCGATGCTTTCCCTGCTGGTGATGTCGATATCGGGCAGATCGAAGCCGGACACGTTGCAGCCATCTTTTTCGAGCGACATTTTTACATCGCGGGCGAGCATGCCGTTGCTTCCGATGATAACGACGGTATAGTCTGAAAGAGGGGCGCTCATCTGGCACCTCGAAATTGCGGGAGGTCTTCAGGGGCGATGGTCTCGATCGTCGGGTATTTTTCGTCCTTCTCGGAAAGGATGGGGTCGGATATCGGCCATTCGACGGCCATCCGGGGATCGTTCCAGCGCAGCCCGCGTTCTTCTCCCGGCGCGTAGAGGTCCGTACACTTGTAGGAAACCGTAGCGGTATCGCTCAGGACGCAGAATCCGTGCGCGAAACCTTCGGGGATGAAAAGCTGGTAGCGGTTTTCCGAGGAAAGGACGGTGGATACCCATTTGCCGAAGGTGGGAGAGCCTTTGCGCACGTCCACGGCGACGTCGAATATTTCTCCGTGCACCGCCATCACCAGTTTGGCCTGGGGACGGCCGAGCTGGTAATGCATGCCGCGCAGGACGTTCTTGACGGAAAACGACAGGTTATCCTGCACAAAGGTATATTGAAGGCCAAGGTCCGCAAAATGTCCGGAGTGGTATGTTTCCAGAAAATATCCGCGATGGTCTGTGAAAATCTTCGGCTCTACTCTAAGCACCCCGGGTATAGCCAACTCCACTGCTTTCATGCTTCTTTTTCTCCTCAACAATTCGCATCAGATATTGCCCGTAGGAGTTTTTCCCGAGCGGTGCGGCAAGAGACTCGAGCTGCTCCAGGTCAATGTAGCGCAGCCGGTAGGCGAGTTCCTCAACGCAGGAGATCTTGAGCCCTTGGCGTTTTTCTATGGTCTGGATAAACGTGCTTGCATCGAGCAGGGATTCGTGCGTTCCGGTATCGAGCCAGGCAAACCCCCTGCCCATGAGTTCCACGTGCAGTTCGCCGGCCTTCAGGTATTCCAGGTTGACGTCGGTGATTTCCAGTTCGCCCCGGGGGGACGGTTTCAGCCTGGAGGCGATTTCGACCACCCTGTTATCGTAAAAGTACAGGCCCGGCACAGCATAATTCGATTTCGGGACGACGGGTTTTTCCTCTATGCCGAGAACCTTGCCTGAGGCGTCGAACTCGACCACGCCGTAGCGTTGCGGGTCGCGGACCAGGTAGCCGAAAATAACCCCGCCCCGGTCCATTTTCATGGCGTGGTGCAGCGTCTGCTGGAACCCGTGTCCGTAGAAGATATTGTCCCCGAGGATGAGGCACACTTTGTCGTTTCCGATAAAGTCTTTACCGAGGACGAACGCCTGGGCCAGTCCTTCCGGGCGAGGCTGTTCGCAATAGGTGAAATGGAGCCCCCACTGGCTGCCGTCGCCCAGCAAGGCTTCGAATTTTCCGATATCCTCGGGCGTGGAGATGATAAGTATGTTCCGGATGCCCGCCAGCATGAGCACGGATATGGGGTAATAGATCATCGGCTTATCGTAGATCGGGAGCAGCTGTTTGCTGAGCACCCGCGTTACCGGGTAGAGCCTGGTGCCCGATCCGCCGGCAAGTATGATCCCCTTCCACTTCGATCCAAGGGATGTGAAAGCCCCTGCTCCGCTCAGATCAATATCGATCATCATTGCGTACTATCCTGTTAGAGTTTACAGATTCAGAGATCTTTTTGCCGTACTGGCGTTCTATCCATCGCTTGTATTCCCCGGTTTTGATGGATTCGACCCATTCCCCGTTCTGCAGGTACCACTCGATTGTTTTGCGAAGTCCGGTTTCCAGGGTCTCGGCGGGTTCCCAGCCGAGTTCCGCTTCGATTTTGGAGCAGTCGATCGCGTATCTCCAGTCGTGTCCGGGGCGGTCTTTGACGAATTCGATCAGGTCTGCGTGCGGTTTGAATGCCGATTCAGGCAGCATGGAATCGAGGCAGCGGCATATCATCTGCACGATTTCCATGTTCGTTTTCTCGCAGCGGCCGCCGATATTGTACGTTTCGCCCACGCGCCCCCGTTCCAGGACCAGGCTCAAAGCGCTGCAATGGTCTTCGACGAAAAGCCAGTCGCGTATATTCGAACCGTCGCCGTAGACGGGCAGGGACTTCCCCCCGGTTGCGTTCAGGGTCATGAGGGGAATGAGCTTTTCGGGAAACTGCCTGGGGCCGTAGTTGTTGGAGCAGTTGGTGGTCAGGGTCGGGAACCCGTAAGTGTGGTGGTAAGCCCTTACCAGGTGGTCGCTGCCTGCCTTGGATGCCGCATAGGGGCTGTTGGGGGCGTGCGCGGTCTTCTCTGTGAAAGGAGGGTCCTCAGGTCCCAGCGTGCCGTACACTTCGTCGGTGGAGATGTGGAGGAAGCGAAAGGACTCGCGCGCTTTTTCGGACAGCTTTTCCCAATAGCGGCGCGATTCCTCGAGCAATTGGTAGGTCCCGAGCACGTTGGTCCGGATGAATGGTTCGGGCGAGTCGATCGAACGGTCTACATGGCTTTCGGCCGCGAAGTTTACGACTGCGGAAGGCTGGTGCTTTTCGAAAATCGAGCGAAGAAGGCTCCGGTCCGCCATGTTCCCGTGAACGAACAGGTAGCCGGGATCGTCGGCCAGGCTTTCGAGATTTTTCGGGTTGGCCGCATAGGTCATGCAGTCCAGGTTGACGATGGACGACTTTGCGTGCATTCTCTGGAAGAGAATGAAGTTGCTCCCGATAAAACCCGAGCCGCCGGTTACCAGAACTGTGCTCATAATTGTATCTGCCGCCTTTCGAAAGTCGGACTGGGATCTGTTCCCGATCGGGGTCCCTGAGATTAACATCGGAGCGGAACTTGTCCACCCGCCTGTGCAAGGAAAGCACCGCCCGCAGGAAGGCATGCGGTTTCACCGGGCTGCTCCGTTCCGTCCCCTGCTCCCGGACTTCCCCTTTTCGCTTGTCTTTCATCCGTTTCTGGTATAGTAGAGCAGCAAGCTATTGATTTGCCGCTTTTTTTCATCGAATCAAAAACTACAAAATACGAATGGCCCCCGATGTGCAAAGCGAAACGACTTCCGGTATGTGCCCTGCCGCAGCGACTGTAATGTTGCCGAAGTCCCCGATTATTCAATCCGTTCCTATCATAAAGACCCCGGCAATTCAATCCCGGCTGTCCTTCCGCGGTACTTGCCCCGGTAGTGTCCGGGGTGAGAGTCGCGTGCTCGTGAGCGCAGGGTAAAGGCAGGTATGCAACAGGTTTCGTTATCCTATTCCCATCGGGTTATCCGCAAGTTTCTCTACCTCCTGAGCGCCCAATGGATGCGCGATGCGCTGCGGACGATCTTTCTCATCTATCTCGCGCGGCATAATACCACGACGTACGGCGAATTCATGCTGGCCTTGGGCATGAGCGAGGTGCTGCTCTTCATTGCCGAGTTCGGCCTCAACCAGCATCTGGTTTCGGTGCTCTCGAAAAAAGAGAGTGACCCGATCGAAGCCCTGATCCATGTTTCCATCCTCAAGGGCAGCCTGCTTACCTTAGGGTGGCTGGGGGCCTGGGCGATAGCGTGCTGGCAGGGCTACTCGCCGTCGCTGAAGGCGCTGATGTTCGTCATCGGAGCGGGTGTCGGCCTCGAAGCCCTCGCCAGTTCCTTTTTCGTGGCCTTCCAGGTCCAGGGACGGCAGGATCTCGAAGGCAGAATGAAAATGTTCGGAGCGGGCGCCGGCTTCGGCTACGGTCTGTCCATGATCTATTTCGGGTTCTCGGCCGTCCTTGTCGCTTTTTTCAAACTGGCGGAAACCTCGGTCAACCTGGCAGGAGTTCTTCTCCTGACCGCCAGGCGCACTACTTTCCGGTTCCGCGGCTTCCGCTTCAGCGCCTTTCTGAAGCTGGGGAAGGGCAGTATTGTGCTGAGCCTGATGGCCGTGGCCGCGATCCTGTACAACAAGACAAACCTGTTTTTTCTCCAGCGCTATGCGGGTCCCGATGCAGTAGCGCAGTACAGCGCGACCTGGGAAATCGTGGACGGGATTTCGTGCATCGCGTCGAACCTGCTGCTGAAAAACATACTGTTTCCGCTTTTCGTGAATTTGTGGGACCAGGACCGGAGCGAACTTTCCAGGCTGGTCCAGGATGCGGCGCGGTGGCTTTTGATCGTTTCCTTCCCCATCATGTTTGTCCTGATGGTGGAAAGCGACCGGATAATCACTCTGATATACGGGACCGGGTACGCGGATGCGGTCTGGATGCAGAAATATCTTACCGCCACCATCCTCATAGGCTTCATCCATAACCTCGCCGCCTACCTCATGATCAGCATGCGGCGAGAGCAGCTTCTGCTGGCGTACTATGTCGGAGGGATGGTTTTCAACTTCATCCTTTGCGCCGTCATTATCCCCCGGGCGCCGCTGATGGGAACCGTCCTGTCCATCGTGATCACCAAGGCCGTCGTCGCGGTTCTGACGGTCTCGTTCTGCCAGAAGCATTTCGGGCTCATCCCGCTTCGCCCGCTGCTCTACATAACAGGGGCCGCCGCATTGAGTCTCATAGTCTACTACTTCGGGCACGGCCTGGTGCAGAGGGAAGTTGCCGCGCTCGCCGCCCTGGCGCCGGTGCTGGCCCTCGGCGGCCGATGGTGGATGGACCGCAACCGGATGATCAGGGAAGCGGAAAAGGTTTAGCATTTATATAGCCTAAAACGCATATGTCAGTCCCACTCCGACTTGGTGTGCGGTGAAGTGATCCCCCGTTTCGGCTTCGTACCGGGTGAAGACATGGGTGTTTTTGTTCAATTTGGCCTTGATTCCGGCATCGACCACCAGGTTCTCGGAATCGCCCGTCATGCCGTTTACGCTGAACGTTCCCGGCTGACTGACCAGGCTTGCCGTAATTGATCGTCCGTTGAGCGGTGTTTCATGCGCCCAGCCGACTTCCACTGAAGGGGTGACCGGAACGTCCCCGCCCACCGTGAAAGGCCTTTCCACTCGTAGTCCCAACTGGCTTCTGAAGGTCTGGTCCCCCCTGGACCGCACCCTGAGGTCCAGGCTGTCGGCCCCGCTTTCCGAAAAGCCGTCCTGGTGAAGATAGAGCCAGGTCAATTCCGCGACCGGGGAGACAGACCATTCCCTGATCCGGAATTCATAGCCGCCGCTGAACTGCGCCATCATATCCAACCCCGACGTATTCGCGTTGGCATTCCGGCTCACGCCCGGATAGTTTATGGCGCGTGTTGCGGAAATCTTTTCGTAGCCGCCCGAGAGCAGACCCTTGGCAAAGAAGCCCGCCGTATCAGCATAATCGAAGTAGACGCCGAATTTGGGGCTGTCGATGCTCGCATCGCCGCCGTTGTTCATCCAGTCGAGGTTTGTCCTCAAATATCCCGCGGCAACCCCGAAGGTGAAATCCTCCACCGTGAGCAGGTCCGCTCCCAGCACTGCGCCGCCGATGTAATAATCGAAACCCGTATGTTCGTCGAAACCCGCCTGCCTGCCGAATTCGCCGACCCCTGTCGCCCAGAATTTTATGCCGCGGGTGTCGAACCGGGAGTTGAAAACGCCGGACCGGGCACGTTTTATCGAGTCGATATCCTTGTCGGGAGAAGATGTCCCGGTCGCTTCTGACGATGTCCCGTTGGCCGGATTCGATGCACCAGGGTCCACCGATGCCTGGCTGCGGCGGTTTACCGCCCGGCCGAACAGCAGGTCGTTTCGCATGCCGGCTCGCGTCAGCGAATCGTAGCGTTCCGGGCCGATCTGGTTGAGGGCCGCATTGAATCCGTTGACGTCCGTGAAGCTCAGGACGTCGAGCGGGCCAAGGTAGGGATCGAGGCTGCTATATGCGCCGGCGGTCAGCCTGTCCTGGTAATTGGCCGGAATAATGCCGTCCAGGTATGCGGCGGTTCTTCCGGCATTCCCGGCATTTGCCACCGGGGCATACAGGAGCGCGCCGCCCGAAAGGTTTTTCCAGTAATAGGTAATCTGCGGGTTGGCGCGGGAGTCGTCTATGAAGGTCTGTTCGCCGCCCCCGCTGCCCCAGCCGGAAATGGGCGCGGCGGTTCCGGTCCACAGAACGTGACCGGCGGGTATCACGGCATAAGAGACGCCGGTGGGAGCATACTGCAGGGCGAATGCGTCCTTGATCTGTGCCGCTGTGAGGCCGCGGACGGTTGCCGCCCGCATTACCCATGATCCATACTGATTGCTGCTTGGTGGAGTAAAAAACCGGGCGTAGTAGAGGGTCGTCGTATTCGTATAAAGAGTGACCTGCGTGCCCGAATCCCATGGCGGCTGGGTATAACCCCTCTGCGCCATGAGCGAATTGGCCTGTGCCGGCGTCAGAAGCGGACCCTGGTCTCCCTGCGATTCCAGGTACTTCAGGGCGCCTCGGTAAGGATTTCCGATCGGCTGTACGAGATCGTAGTACTCGAGGGCGGAAACATCGGAGTTTCCGATATTGAATACTAGGAAGAGCGCGACGAGAAGAATACGTATAACTGAACCCGCGGTAGACCTCGATCCTGCCATCGGTAATCCCTTCCCATGCCTTGTCCATGGATAGTAAATTTGCCTGCATTGATGCAATCGGATCGGGACGGGAAGTAGTTGAAGAATTTCCTTTTGTTCTGGATTATCTCTGAATGGGGCGAAGAGGCTATTCAACGCCGGATGTGAACGATCCGCCCATGCGGGCCGACGACGTAGGTCTTTCCTCGCCACCGGATTTCTTCCGTAAGAAGTGTGCGCAGGTGGCACCATGTGGCAAGGAAGATGTTCGCATAGAGCGCCGCCAGCCACCTGGACTTCCTCCCCGGCCGGGGATGGAGCCTCGTTGCCATATTGGAGGCAACCGCCGTTGCGAACAGGAAGAACAGGGGGAGTAGAAGGGCCTTGAACGGCAGGTATCCCGCAATGGTCAGAACCACACGGGTAATTTCCCAGAGCGCCAGCACCGCGGTGAGGTAGAGCGCAACGCCCGCCGCGATCCACGATCCGCGGAAGCAGAACTTGAGATAAAGCCATTGCCGGGTGAACCAGTCGCTCCAGCCGGACACGGTTTCCCCGCGTACCGGGGTCGAAAGCATGGCGCCCGGGACACATGCCACGGGAACCGCCGATTTTTTCAGGATCATGGCGAGGGATACATCGTCGACCACGTTGACAGCCCAGACTTCGGCGACGTTCAGTTCCTCGAAAGCCTTGCGGGTAATGGCGGTGCTGCCGCCCCAAGGCTGCCTCAAAGGGGGAATTTCCTGCAGGATGCAGAGGAGCAGGACCGACATTGCCCGCCCGTAAGTGGCAAAGCGCATGTCTTCGGGCAGGGCGTGATGATAGCCGGTGGCAACGGAGGCATGCCCTGAGGCGATCGGCTGGACCAGCGATTCCAGGTAGTCCGGCGGTGCGAGGTGCGAACTGTCGCAGAAAACGAAAACCTCCCGGTCCGGCCCCGCTTCGGCAATCCCTGCTAAAATATTATGATTTTTCTGCCCGCATGTCCGGGCCTGACCACTCACTACGTGGCGGCAGGTAGGTCCGCTTCTGGCCGCTGCAATCGTATCGAGCACAAGCTGGACGGCTGCATCTTCCGCGCTTTCCGTCACGAAAAAAACCTGGTAATCGGGATAGTCCTGGGAGGCTATCGTGTCGAGGCATTCCCGCATGCCGGGGGCCGCGCCGGTCACGGGGACTATCACTGCAACGCGCGGAAGCTTTGCGCGAGAGCCCGGGGGGTATTTGTCCCTTTCTCCTGCTATCTGCAGGCGTGCCGCGACAAGCGCGCCGCACAGGACGAGAAACGCTGCCGCGACGACGCTCAGCTCGATCGATTCCACCTAATTGTGCCCTCGCTTTACGGGTTTCGTTTGAAATTGCCGGCGCAAAAGGATAAGCGTAAGGAAAATTAAGGTCAATTCATTTTGGGGAAGGTGCAGGCAGCATAAGTCCATGCTGCCGGTCGTAGTTGAAGGAGAAATTTTGAATCCGCCGAAAACTGCCTATATCCTGCTCTGGTTCCCGGACCCGACAGAGACATTCATCTTCCGGGAAGTAATAAACCTTCGGAAAATGGGACTGCCGCTAAAGATTTTCACCCTCTACGGAGAACTGTCCCAGCACCTCTCGCCCGAAATGAGCGCCGTTTCCGGCCAGGTCGAACGGATGGGAATACCCTACCTTGCCGGAGTTCTTCCCGAGGTGCGCTACTGGCTGAAGAAGAACCGGAAAGAGACCAAAAAGCTTTTCAGGACGGTGCCCTTCCGGCGGTGGAACGGCCTCGAGAAGGCGGGGGAGAACCTGTGGGCCTTTATCGCCGGGTTTCGGCTTGCACGCCGCATGCAGGAGGAGGGGATAGAACATATCCATGCCCCTTGGGCCTGCGGAGCGGCAACCGCCGCCTGGGTGGCTTCCCGCCTGACCGGCATCCCCTTCACGTTTACCGCCCGTGCCTGGGACATCTACCCTCCGGACGGCGCGCTCAGGGAAAAAATCCGGGATGCCGCCTTCGTCCGCTGCGAAACGATGGCCAACGTGCGTTTCCTGACAGGCCTGTCCGGCGATCCCGGCAAATTCCGGCTCACCTACAACGGCGTTCCGCTGAAAGTGCAGAACGAAGCGCCCGTTTCGATGACCCCGCCCTATAAATTCCTGGCCGTCGGCAGGTTCGTCGGCAAGAACGGCTACAACTACCTCCTGCACGCCTGCCGGATTCTCAAGGATTCCGGCCTGGATTTCACCCTCACATTGGCCGGAGGCGGCCCGCGCGAAAAACAGCTCAAGATGCTAGCGTGGAAACTCGACCTCAATTCCCATGTGCGTTTCCCGGGCTTCGTTCCCTACCACCAGGTCTCCGATCTGTTCCACAACGCCGATATCTTCCTCATGCCCAGCGTCATCCATTCCTCCGGCGACCGGGACGGCATCCCGACCGTCATCATGGAAGCCCTCATGCATCGCGTGCCGGTTGTCGCTACCGACGTTTCCGGAATTGCGGAACTCATCGAGGATGGGAATACAGGGGCGCTCATCCGGGAAAAAGACCCGGACGCCATCGCGGGAGCGGTTGTGAGGCTGCTCGGAGACCGGACGGAAGCTTTGGACATGGCCGAAAGAGGCCGTCGGAGAGTCCTGGAGCGCTTCAATCCGGAAATAAACCACCGGGCGGTTCTGAACCTATATCGAGATCTGCCTGCCGTGAGCAGAACCTGAAAAGAGCGGGGGAATGATTCCCCCGCGCCCCAGCGTGTTCCCACGCTATTATCGCATTAGCTCGCCTATTCGCTCAGCGATCTGCCGATTGCCGAAAAAGCGGCCCTTCTCGATATTGACGCGATAGTGTTCGAGCCTTCCTTTGAAGTCATCCAGCAGGCGTGCGCTCAGGTTGGCGCCGGTCCGGTACATGCCGAAGCCGTACCGGTCGAGGTAGTGCGCGTTGAGGAGTTGTTCGTAGAGCAGATCTATGGGGAAGCACAGGACGGGTTTTCCGTAGTAGAGGGACTCGCTGATGAGCGAGTGTCCACCGTTGGATATAACGTAGCGGCAGGATGACAGATCCTCGAGAAAACCGTCGGTGGAGAATTTCCGGAACAGGATGTTTCCTTCGGCCCGCTTTTCGTCGTTTGCTCCGTAGACGATGAACCGGCGTTTGTCGGCCCGAAGCAGGGGGAGAAGGAGGGACAGGGTGCCGGGAATCAGGTAGACGAGAATGTGTTCGCCGTCCGTTGCCTGGTGGTCCATTACGGCCCGCCTGAGGACGGGAGGGAAGACCTCGGTGCGTCCATTGACCGGCGGGAGCCGATAGAACGAGCTTACCAGGAACCGGTCGGCAAAGCTGAACAGGAAGCGCACCGAAGAAGAGGTGAGCAGGCGGTTGAGGTCCTGCCCGGAAAGAGCCTCTCCGATGCAGTGCGTCAGGATATGCTGATGGTCGAGGCTTGCGCAGGGCCGGCCGAGTTTTTTTGCCGCCAGTGGGGTGAAAAATTCGTAATCGGTCAGGATGATGTCCGGATCGAATGCATCGATCGCGGCGGCGAGCCGGGAGATTATAGGCTTGCTCCGGATCGCGATCTTCAGGAAGTGGGCGACCGTGGCGGGCACATCCACCTGGTTGTGCCGGTGGATGGTGGCGATCATGGGGATTTCGAGATAAGAGTACCCCGCATTGGCCGCTTCCCGGACGGTTCCCCCTCCGGCGAACAGAAATTCGTGCTGGGGCATCTCCTGGGCGACGGCCAGGGAACGGCTTATATGCCCGTGGGCATCCCCCATGACTCCGTAGAATATGCGAGCCATCAGGACCCGCTTCCAGCTGTCGAATGACGAACCATGATCCAGCCTGTTCCTGCGTTCTGATTGTCCGAATTGCGGCGCAAGCCGCTACCACGAAAGATGTGGTTACCACAGTCCTTCAGTTCGTTTTTCTTCGCGGCTTCCAGCCCTCTTCAAAATCGAGAGCGCCGGGCATCGAGAACCTTCAGAAAAAGTTCTTCATGACGCCTCACCATGGTTTCCATGGAATATTCTTCTTCAGCCAGTTTCCTGCCGGCCTGTCCGAATTTCCTGCGGGTTTCTTCCTGCAGCAGAAGCCGCGTCAGGGCGGCAGCCATTGCGGCGGGACGTTTCGGCGGCACCAGGAAGCCGTTCCGGCCGTGGTGCACTACTTCCGGCAGTCCCCCGACATTGGTCGCCACGACAGGAAGGCCGCAGGCCATCGCTTCCACAACGGCATTAGACATGGCTTCGTGGACGGAGCTGATAACGAAGGCAGTGCTCCTGCACATGAGATCGCGCACATCGGAGCGGCTTCCCAGGAAACGGATGCGATCGGAGAACCCGGTCTGGGCCGCCAGCCTGCAAAGGCATTCCTTTCTCGGACCGTCGCCCACCAGCCAGAGTTCCGCGTCCGGAAAGTCGGGCGCGATCTGGCTGAATGCGGTAATGAGCGTATCGTGCCCCTTGTCGGGGACCAGGCGGGCGACCGAGATTATGACCGGGCGCGATTGAGAGTTCCCGGTTTGCGGCGGCTGCAGAAAAGCGGAATCGATACCGTTGGGAATGGCGCTCACCCGGGGGCGCGGGACACGGGAGAATCGCGTGAGCGACTCCTTCAGATCTTTAGTGTTGGAGATGACGTGATCGGCAAGCGGCCAGAGAAGCCATTCATATTGCCGGCGCGGAGATGCGCCTCCCCTGCAGGTCCCGATTATTGCAGGGATTCCGGCCAGTTTTCCGAAAATTCTTCCCCAGATGTTGGGGATGACCGTCAGCAGGATGAGCACGTCGATTCGGGCGGCATTGAGTTCCCACCGAAGGCGTGAAACGCTGCCGGGGCCGACGAAGTCTTTTCGCGAAAGCCATTTCAGGGGCAGGCCGGCATCTTCCGCCAGGGAGCCGAAATCGTTACCGCCCGCCATCATCCACAGTTCGGAATGGAACCGGGACCGGTCAAGGCGTTTTGCCAGTTCCAGGGTCTGTCGCTGCGTACCACCGAACTTGAGGTCTTCCAGGAGAAATATGACCCGGATCGGAGCGGCCGGAAGAGCCATCGATCAATATCCCATCAGGCCGCAGCAGCGGGAACAGACGGGCATCAGCCCATCGGTGGCGATACTCGTTCTGAACTTCCGGTAAACGGGGGAATTCCACAGCTCGCTGATGGTGTGCGTCTTGATGTTTCCCACCACGTAGTCGTGATAGTCGCGGCAGGGAGACATATCCCCGTTGCTGTCCACTTCGACCGCCTGGAAGATGGAAATGCACTGGTCGAAACCGAACCGGCTGTCGTGGTTGGTGTAGTAGTCGCGCAGGTTGGCTTCCCCCGTAACGTTCGGGATGATCATTGCCGGAGGCAGGTTCCATGCGCGCGAACGCGCCTGAATCGTGCGCAACTGCCTGTCGAGGATGCTGTAATCCGCCGGCTTCCAGCCCGCCAGCCAACCCCAGTGCAGCTTGGGATCGAAGCCGAAGCGGCGGGAAAAATCGCGGTCGTGCGCCTGGGCGCTTTTCGCATCTATCCACCATGAGAGGTAAAAGACGAAAAGATCGACTCGATCCCGGTACGCTTCGTAGATATCGACGAGGTTGTGGAAGTTTTCCTTGGAAATGGTCGTGAGGGATGCAATCAGCGGCAGATCGCTTTTTGCCTTCGCGCGTGCTTCCCGGACCGCTTCCAGCCCGGCCTGGATTTCGGCATAGCTGTCGGTGCCGCCTGCGGATGGCCGTATCCTGTTGTGCAGTTCGGAATTATGACCGTCTATGGAAATCTGGAGCAGAAAGAGCGGGGCATCGACCAGCCTTTGGGCCGCGGAAGCTATGCGGGTGCCGTTTGTCGCGATCGAGAAGGGCAGGCCGAGCTCGGCGCCGTATTCGATGAGTTCCCGGGTGCCTTCATAGAGCATCGGTTCCCCACCCCATATATAACCCATGGGACGATGTCCATGCTCCACCAGGTCCGCGAGGATTTCCTTGTACCGGGGCAGCGATACTTCCTGTTTTTTCAATTCCTTGAGGCTTTTACCGTGCAGGAAGCCCTCTTTTCCCCACTGGCCGCAGGTGATGCACCGCAGGTTGCACACATCCGTGATGCGGAAACTGAGTTGCCGTATCTTCCCCGCGTTCCCCTCGGCCGAATTCGGGTAGAGGAAATTGAACAGCCATTTCTCTCCCTGGAGGGCTGCCATTTTGGAGCCTATCCACGGATGGCGGGCAATTCGCCCGAAATGTTTCATGATCGTAATGGGACTGATTGTCGCTCTTCTTTCCATTTTTCCTCTTGTCCAGATAATTTTCCGGCAGCAAATCTCTGCCTGTTGCGCACTCCCTGGTCGTTGGCTGTATCACAGGGGGCAACGACTTGACAACGGATGGACTTGCATGCCACATTCGCGGAGAGCGGTTTGCCGGGGGGCGGATTACCCTCGCCCGGAAAAAATGATATATACGATCACCGTCGCCGCCTTCGGGCGACCGTGTGCTGTTCACAGGCTTTTACAGCCTAATGGCGTCCCTGGGGATTTACAAGCTCTCATTATGATCCGTATCCGCCCCATTAACAAGACCTTTAAGCCCGATAACACCCTTTGAAGTCGTTCTTCGGGCCACCGGGCCAGGTTGGGGGTGCACTCAAACAAGCTGGAAACCGAATCGATTATGAAAGCTCTCGTCTACCATCGTTCCGTTATACTTTACCTGCTTGACGGGCTGCTCAGCCGGGTGCGCCCGCGCAGGTTCTTCCCGGGGCTTGTGCCAATGAGCCTCACGGAAATCCCTTTTTCCCCTCCCGTAGAGGACTGGGTTGTCGTACGAAATCGGATGTGCGGCATCTGCGGTTCCGATCTGCGCCTCCTGCACGGCTCGGAATCCATGCTGCTCGAACCCTATGCCTCTTTTCCCGCCGTGATCGGCCACGAAATCGTGGGCGAGGTCGTTTCCGCACCCGCCGGTTCGCGCTGGAAGCCGAAAGACAGGGTCGTCGTGGAACCGGTGCTTGCCTGCAAGCAGCGCGGGCTGCCTCCATGCCGGTTTTGCGCCGAGGGGCTCTATAACCTGTGCGAGAATTTCACCTCCGGGCGGCTGGCTTCCGGGGTGATCCTGGGCTACAACCAAAGCGCCGGGGGCGGGATGGCGGAATTCTGTGCGGTCGATCCGGACCGGCTGTTTGCGGTTCCAGACAACGTTCCCGACGAAATCGCAGTCCTCACCGATTCGCTCGCTTCCGCCCTGAATCCGGTCATGAGCAACATGCCTCGGGACGACCATACCGTGATCGTCTACGGCGCCGGCATTCTCGGCCAGCATATTGTGCGCATCCTGAGAGCCCTCGGTTCGACCGCGCGCATCATCATGATTGCGCGCTACCCGTTCCAGCGCGACCTGGCGCTGGCCGGAGGCGCCGACTCGGTGCTCATGTCGCCAAAAAGAGCGGAGCTGGGGGAAGCTGTCGGTGCAAAGCTGACGCCGACAACCCTCGGGGGAGGCAACCTGGAGGGGGGGGCCGACTTCTTTTTCGACTGCGTAGGGAGCAGCGGGTCTCTTCAGGAAGGCCTGCTGGTGCTGCGGGGCCGAGGGACCTACGTCATGGTGGGCACCGCGGGAGATATCGGACCGGTGGACATATCGAGCCTCTGGTTCCGTGAACTGCGCATGACAGGTTCCTCCTGCTATTCCATTGCCGATTACCAGGGCGAAGAGGTCCGCATCTATCAGAAGGCGATAGACCTGCTCAGCGGTGGGAAGTACGCCACAGACGGGCTCCTGTCCCACACCTTCCCCCTTGCCGGCTATGCCCAGGCATTCCAGACCGCCTACGACAAGCGGCGGAACAAGTGCATGAAGGTGGCCCTGGACATGAGAAACGGGGGGTAGAGCACTGATGAAACTGGTAATCAGCCTGGATGTGGAAGAGGAGGGGCTTTTTTCCGGGAAATACCCCCGAATAGCTCCCGGGGTGGCGAACGTGTCTCACCTGCGGCGCCTGGAGTTCATCCCGCGCGAGTTCGGGTTCCCGTTGACCCTGCTCGCCACCTGGCCCGTGGTGCGCGACCAGGAAGCGAGTGCCACCCTGCGCTACTGGCGCGAGAAGCACGGGGCGGAAATCGGCGTTCATCTCCATCACTGGAATACGCCGCCTTTTTCGGAAATCCCCCTCGTCGAACCGGTCAGGTCCGATGTGCTGCCGGTCGAGCTGCTCGACGCCAAGCTGGGAAGACTTGTTGCGGAAGTGAAGGAGCGGATCGGCGTTGTCCCCCGGTCCTTCCGGATGGGAAGGTTCGACCTGGGAAAAAACATCCGGGAGATGCTGCCGGGCCATGGCCTCATGGTGGACAGCAGTATCGTTCCCCTGCGGACTCAGCCCAACGGTCCGGACCATTTCCTCTGCCCGCCCGATCCGTATCTCCTGCCGGTGCGGGGCGAAGCGCCCGTTCTGGAAGCTCCCCTTACGATGGTGCCGTTTTTCAGGAAGATGCCGGCCCTGCTCGAACGAGCGGCAAGCTGCCTTTCCGGTGGAAAGCGCGAGCGCTTTCTATCGAATGCCCGCCTCCTCACGGCCACGGGTATTCACCCGGCCTGGTACCCGCTCCCATCGATGCTGCTCGCGGCAAAACTTCACAGGACCAGGGGCGGCGGCGTCCTCACCATGTTTCTCCACTCCTCGGAACTCGCACCGGGGGCCACCCCCGATTTTCCCACGGAAAACGCGGTGGACCGCCTCGTTTCCAGGCTTCGCGCCTTCCTTTGGCGGCTCGTCAGGACCCAGCCGGTCCAGGGCGCCACGCTTTCTGATTTATATCGGGAACTCTGAGCGGAATACCTGCGATTTGCCGGTCTATCTGCGGGTGCTATAACAGCTCAATCATATACCGGTCTTGTTGCCGTTACGTTCAACGATTCTGCTGATAAGCAACTCGAATACTCCCAGCGCGATGAGCTGCAGACCGGTCAGGACCAGCAGCGACCCGACGCTCACATAAATCCAATGATAACTGATATGTCGGGTCAGTATATAGTCCAGAATGGGCCCGGAGTTCAGGGCTACTCCGGAGAAAAGGGGTATGATGCCCGCAATCAGCAGTCTTCGGGAGGTGCAAAAAGATGTCAGCAGTCTCGTTATGAATCGCCGTTTGCTGGTGCTACCGTTCATTGCCGTAGCAACCCGGTCGGCAACAATGCCGATACTGAGCAGCAGGAATCCTGCGAATGCCAGCGTATTGATCGTTATCAGGCGGAAGATGAAGCTGTCGGGGATCTTCCGTTCGTGCAGATACGTCCAGACCGGCTGGGCGCCGAGCAGGAACGCCATAAGGAAGAGCAGGGCGGCTGCGCCGCAGAAGAAAGTGAAGGGCCTGTAGGTAAGTGCGGTTTCCGTGATCACGGAGAGAAACCGGATGCCGTCCTTGAAAATATTGAGCTTGGAGCGACCCACGCGTTCCTGGTAGGAAATCGGCAGTTCCTGGATGGTAAGCCCGTCCTGGAAAACGGATTTGCAGGTCATCGCCGGGGTAAAATGCAGACCGTCGGGCAGCGGATAGAGCTTGGAAAGGGCTTCCCTTCTTATGACGCGCATGCCGCTTGCCGTGTCACTGATCTTCCTGTTCGAAAGAAACGAGAGCAGGATTGCATAGATCTTGTTCCCTAACCGGCGGATCGCAGGCATTTTGCTCTTGGGGGTCATTCTCGACCCTACAACAACGTCGGCATCCCTCTCGATGGCATGGTTGCACAGGTCGACGAAATACTCCGGATCGCAGGTGCCGTCCGCATCGAGAAAGCCCAGCATGTCGCCCTTGCCGTCGGCGAACCCCTGCTTTATAGCTGCGCCGTAACCGCGGTTCTTTTCATATTCGATTACCCGCACGCTCTCGTAGGAGCGGGCGATTTCAGGCGTACGGTCCGTGCTCCCGTCGCTGACGACGATGATTTCCACCTCTTTTATCGGGGTATGTTCCCGAAGGCTCGACCGAGCGGAAAGGCATCTTTCGATCGTGGAACCGATCGCCTCTTCTTCGTTAAGTGCCGGCACGACGATCGTAAGGCTCCTGGGAACAGCGCAATCTCTTTTGATATCAGTACACATCGGGCGTAACTCTTCAAAATTGTAAGCCGGGATATTCGATTAACAGCTTGAGGCATCAGGTCCGCAGCACAGGCCGATAGCGATAGCCTGTGAAAAAGCCCCAGTTCCAGTTCACCAGTGTCAGAATCAGCAACACCGTATACTGAATGCTTTTCCGCAATTCCTTCGTTTTGGCAAAGAACCACAGAAAACAGGCGGGCAGAGGCACCGCGAGGGCGACCACGGCGCGGGATTCCCAGATCAGGAACAGGGAGAAAGCAAGCACTCCAAGGACCAAGGCGACAGGAACGTAATCGATCTTCCTGTACAGGCCGTATTCCCTGAAAAGATGCCACTCGCCGGCGCCGTATCGGCGCATCATCTTCGCAAATCTGCCGTAGGTCTGCGCGCGATAATGGGCCACCTTGGCAGCCGGGTTGAACATCAGTCTGTAGCCTTTCCGCCTGATGTGGAGGTCGAGCTTCACATCCTCTCCGGGGAAAAGGGCAGGGTCGAACCCTCCGACCTCCAGCAGAACGCTTCTGCGGTACGCCGAATTGCAGCTCGGGTTGTGCTCGGTTTCCCGCAGGTTCGCGCCCGTTTTGATATACTGGGTCATGAACCCGATGGATTTGAAAAAACCCTGTATGGTCTTTCCAACGCTCGTATCGTCATCCGGACTCTGCTGATCACCACCGACCCCCGCAACTTCACTGGTAACAAAACTCTTTTCCAGTTCGTTGAGCCATTCGCTGTCGACTATACAGTCCCCGTCCGTAAAAGCCACGAACTCGCCTCTTGCCGCGGCAATTCCCACGTTCCTCGCGTGGGAAGGCCCACCCCGATCCAGCCGGATCACCCTTGTTCCCGGGTACGATTCGCAAACCTCCGGGGTCCCATCCGTAGAACCGTCATCCGCTATGATCACCTCATAGCTCGGATGGTTCAGGCTGAACAGGGACTCGAGACACCGGCCGATCGTCTGCAAACAGTTGTACACGGGAATCACGATGGATATGCGTGGCGCCGGCGAACTCATTTCTTGTGCTTTTCCCTCCACAGATAGGAAAGGAAGTTCTTGGCTCCAAGGACCTTCCTGTAGAGGTCCCACCGGCTTCTCGTCATGAAGAGGAATTTGAGCATGTAGATCGGCCGGAAATAGAAACGCTTAAGCCCTCGATCGATGGCTTCCTGCAGGTCCTTCTTGTCGAGGCCGGGATAGTCGATCACTGCCGACTGTTCTCCGTCGTCGAGCCATTTGTCCCACTGGGTGGTATTCAAAAGGCCCTGCTCGCGGCAATATTTGAAGTAGTCCGTTCCCGGAAAGGGAACCGCCGCGGAAAACTGAACGGTCTGCAGCCCCAGGTGCAGGGCAAAATCCAGTGTATTTTCGATTGTTTCCGTCGTTTCGCCGGGCAGTCCGAAAACAAAGCAGCCGTGGACGTCCATACTGAACTTGCGTGCGAGTTCCATGAACCGGTGGGCATTTTCCACCGAAGTCCTCTTGTTCATTCCCTCGAGCAGACGCTGATCTCCCGACTCGAATCCCACAAGGAGCTGCCGGCATCCCGCCCGTTTCATGATTCGGAAGAGCTCTTCGTCGGCGGTATCGGTCCGGGCATTTACGGAAAAGGTGATCTTCAGGTTGCGGCGCAGAATTTCTTCGCAGATCCCAATGGCATTGGATTTGACGAGTGTAAACGTGTCGTCTTCGAAAAAGAACTCCCCTCCGCGTACGACCTGGGGACATAATTTGATGTCGTATTCGATTTCATCCACCACGTTCTGTGGTGAACGCAGGCGTACTTTTCGGCCGTGCATGACCTGCGGCCAGAGGCAGAACATGCATCTGTGGGGGCAGCCCCGGCCCGAGAAGATGTCCAGGTAGGGGTAGAGCTTGGAACCGTCGAAGTACTTCATCAAATCGATCTGGTGCCAGGCAGGGAAGGGCAGGGAATCCAGGTCGGCTATGGGCTCTCGCGGCTCGGTCCTCACCGGGACGCCGTCCTTGAGATAGCAGATGCCTTTGATCTGCTGCAGGTTCTGCTCCTGCAGGATCACGTCGCGAACCGTGTAGTCGTATTCGCCGATACAGATAGTATCCACGGCCCCATTCGCGGAAGTCAGGGTTTCTTCCGGGACCGCGGAAGCGTGCGGGCCGACCATGATAACCCTGGCGCCGCTTTCTTCCTTGCAGATGCGCCCGCAATCGATATCCGAATAGATGGAGGGGGTGGTGGAATCCAGAACTACATAGTCCGGCTTTTCACTGCGGACCAGGCTTCTCAATTGGGCCTTGTCCCACCCCTGTGCAGGGAAGTCGAAAAGCCGGGCATCGATTCCCTCTTTTTCCAGGACTGCCGTCGCGTATGCCAGCCAGTCCGGAGCGCGCAACACTCGGCCTCTGGTCCGGGCGGCCCACCGCTGGGTTCTGTTAAACCCGTCGACATAGGGCTCGTTGATAATCAGGACCTTCATGCCAATACGAACCTTTCAGAAAACATGCAAATGCCTCTTGCAAAACAAACCGGCACCCGCATTTCCAAAGCCGCGCGGCGGCTCCGGCATGCCGGGCTGTGATTGATAATCTGAGCAAAACAGGAAATGAAACCTGCCGATCGCTGCCCTGGATCTCAGCAAGAATTTGCCGCGTAAATCCCCCGTCGGACACGCAGACCGGCGCCTCCCGATTCCAGAGAACCCGTGCTTCTTCCGTCCATATATTACTAGAACAGGGAGGGAATTTCGTGTGCCGCACTATAGAAGTTGGGTAGGGGGGAGTCAAGAAAAAACGCTTAAACAAAGGCTGGTGGCCGGTCTGTGAGAGGAGGATGGGAGAGCAATAAGAAAGGGATACTAAAACTACTTTAAATGAATGAACTGACTTGACCGGCAATGATTTCTGCGCCGGATGATGAAACAGTGATGAATCAGTTTCTATGCATGTAGTTGATATATTGGCAAAAATGTATTAGCATACCGAATGGAGGGCGGTTTCCATACCGAGGGTTGTGGTTAGGGTGCTAATCTGACAAGCTTAATATTGATCTGCCAGAATATTCAGCTGCTTAAAGCCTATGATTGACGATCATATAATCGCAGGCTCTCAGTTGCTCAAAATGCCTCTGGACTATTATAAGTTCGATTACGTTTGGATTGAAAAATCGAAAATGGCTATGTAGATTATATGGACATCTTTCACGAATGGCAAAATTGGTATTACGTCCTTCCAGAGGTTATGTCGCCGTGCTTTCCTGTTCGCTGTTTTCATTTCAGCCTGGAGTTTGTCGAAAAATCGGATTTCCGGGAACAATGCGTGGCTGTTGGGAGAGTGATTAAAAGGTAACTCTGCGAATTCAAAAATAAATCCATAGCCGTTTGCGGATAGGAAAAATTCGCGGCTTATCTGTTTTTATCTGCCACTGGTCGCGCCGATTCCCATCTCCTTAGAATGGGCATTCATACGGACAGATGTATGAAAGGCGCAACGTCTGCTCATCCGCCGAGACATTTTCACACCAATTGAAAACTGCCTCAGTCCACTAAGTTTCGCTGGCCGACAGCCGAAATCCACTTTTGACTTTGTTTTGGAGTAAATCGGGCCGAGTGCAGATTACACACGTGCATTTTTGACTGGCCTTTCCCGGAAGAAGTCGTATGATCTCGCTTTTTTCTTGGATGTATAAGCTTAAAGGAGTACTCAAAAGTTGCCGCCAAACAGAGTTCCCCGTTCATTTTTTCTCACTGCTCTTCTCTACCTGTTCGTTCCAACCGCTGTCGTTCTCATTGTTTTTGGACCGTGGCCGTTTCCCGCAGCAATTGTAAGCGGGCTTTTCGTTTATTGGGTTATGCGGATCGAAAAGCCTCCCAAAATCTCCTCATCCTCACTCTTGAGCACCTGGCCCTATCTCATACTTGCGGCTGGCGCGGTATGGCTTTCCGGGATATTGCCACCTTTTGCCGAAAATTCCGACTGGCATAAGCATTACGCCCTCTTCAACTTAATGGCGAGCCACAGTTGGCCGCCAGTTGTTGCAATGGATGATGGCATCGCAACCCTCAGGTACTCGCTGAGCTACTATGTTTTTCCGGCGTTAGCGGCAAAATGTCTTGGGATCTTGGCCTTACCAGCAAGCATCTTCACCTGGACGGTCCTCGGGGTCTACCTTGTTCTGGTTTTAGCCTTTGGCCGGGGTTCCAGCCCTGGAATTGCACTAATCCAAGGTTGTATCTTTCTGCTTTTCAGTGGCGCCGACATAATAGGCACGTACCTGTCCAGGAACGTTTGGGTGCTCCCATCACCCGAATTTCCGCCATTTCATATTGAATGGTGGTCTACATTCGGTGTTTATGCATCGTCCATTACGAACCTCTTCTGGGCTCCGCAACATGCAATTGCCGGGTGGATATCAGTCTTCCTTGTGCTTCGGTACCCGCTCCAGTCGGTACAAACTGCCGGTATCATCATTGCGACGCTGTCCGTGTGGTCCCCTTTCTGCGCGGTCGGCATCTTCCCCAGTCTTTTATGGGCAACCATAAAGACCGGCTACAGGGAACTTTTCACCCGGGCAAATCTGATTGCCGCTCCGATTCTGCTCCTATGCGCTGCAATGTTCCTGTCGAAAGAATCGGCGGGCATTCCGCGCTCGTTCATCTGGGACCAGGCACATATTTCGATCAGTGTCTGGTTCGCTTTCATCGTGCTCGAATTTGGTGCAATTGCTCTGATTTTGGCCATAATCAATTCTCAAAAAAGACTGCTGATCGCCGTTCATGCCGCTTTTCTATTGGTCATATCGCTTTTTTCCGTCGGGTCGGCCAACGATCTCTTAATGCGTGCATCTATCCCCTCGTTGGGCTTGCTGGCGGCATTGTCGGCAACTTCAATTGTATTTGCCAAAAACGGCATTTGGAAAGGTCTGCTGGGGGTATGCCTCATAGCTGGTTTGGCAACCCCGTTTGGAGAGATTGCTCGATCGTTTGTTGCACAAAGAATACTGCATCATGAAAGTTTTTCAATTCAGCGGATACTGAATGGTGAATCCAGAGGTTATGCGCCGCAATACCTCGTATATGAGAAAGATATCGACGGCAGGTTCACAATTCAAAAGGTGATGGACTTGACGGACCTGAATTTTTCGCAATTTGGCATCGCAGATTTTAAAGAAGAAATGCGGATCGAATCTGCCGGCTTTACCGATGCAGCGCTTGTATCAAATGAGGTCACCTTGCCGAAAGGTCTTTATCGACTCGATGCGGTCCTGGATTGGGATGTTACACCCCAAAAGGATGGGAAAAATGCAGGACATATTTCTTTCCACGGAAAGGAAATATTGATTCCGATCATGTGCTCAAAGGCGTGCAATGAGCACCTGACACGCTACTTCGAGTCAGCGGGAGAACCTTTCCGGTTATGTTTCGGACTTGGCGGATGGTCCACCGGCAAGGGTTTCATTGCTTTGAAACAGTTAGAGATCAGCTCGATCAAAGCCCGATAGGCTTCATCCGGCATGTCCGGTTGGAAGGGGATATACGGTGAGCGTTTCTAACTTAGCGGAACTGCTGCTGCCCCTGCGTGGACAGCAGCATCCAGTCTATATCGCAACAACAGCCCCGATTCGACGTCCTTCACGGATCGCGTAATTCGTGCCACGGTCTTCAGGATAAATCTGCGCCATCGAACAAATGTATAAACCCTCCTCAGGGCCGGTTTCGGCTGGAATCAGTTTGCTGTATTGTTTTTCAACTACGGGCTGCGACCAGCGGGCGCGCCACAGATGATGGGCCTTCACCCAGCTCCGCTCAAGAGCCGGGAACATTTTCTTCAGGAAGGGCAGCGCGTAGTCGAGGAATTCATCCGCAGTCATTGAATACAGACGATCCGTATGCGGAAGATATTTAGACAGGTAGACGATATGGTGTCCGCCATAGGTCTTCGGCTGTTCGAAATTGGTATGTTCGATGACGCCTACAAACGGAAAGCTCGGGTCATTGACGTTCAGCCAGTATGTCTTTGACAGGGAACGATCAAGTTCCAGGACCAGGCAAACGTTCCCTATGTACTGGATTCGCTCCAGGCTCTTCACATAATCGGCAGGAGCCCAGCGCTTCACCATGCCGGCCGCCAGGGGCAGCGCCGTGGTAACGATGACGCGGTCGGAGGTCACAACCCCGTTATTAGTGGTCACGTGCCAGGAGCCATTGACTTTGTCAATGCCGGCGACAGGCGAATTGACCTCGATACGTCCTCCCAGTTCGCGAATCCTGCTCGCAAGCGCTTCGGCAAGTGCAATAAAGCCGCCCTTGAAGTAAACAAGGCGCTCTTCCCCGCCTCTGCCGCGGCTTCCACCTCTGAGTTTGAGCTTGTTCCAGCACCACACCGCGGAGACTTCGTCGGCATAAGGGCCGAACTTCCCTTTCAGCAACGGCTGCCAGACCACCCTGTAAACGTTATCCCCGCCCAGTTCCCGCAACCATTCGTGGGCGGTCTTTTCTTCGAGCTTTCTCCAATCCTTTACGCGACGGGCACGCAACGTAAGCACGCCCAGACGGATTCGGTCAAAAAAGCCAAGAGGCTTGAATTTAAGCAAATCCCAGGGTGTGGAAAGCTTGAAGAAATTGTTGGCATAGTATACGCCGGTGTTCGTTGGATTTATTTTGACCCTGTCATTCAAGCCGAGCTCGTCAATCAGTTCCCTCACTTCACGATCATTGGTAAACCAATGGTGGTAGAAGCGGTCCAGATTCTCGCCACCCACTCTGAAAGCGGCCGCCAGGCCGCCTATTTCATCTTCTGCTTCAAGTACGGTGACCTTGATTCCTCTTTTCGCCAGCTCATAGCCCGCCGACAGCCCGGTGAAGCCTCCCCCGATTATGGTTACCTGGGAGTCATTAGTCGTATTCATTATGAAGTAGCCCTCGATATATCTCGTTGTTTGATCCGGTCAAGCAGGAAATACAATCCGCCCGTCAGGGTCGGTGGAAGCCATAACAAAGCGTGAACCAGAAGAGCATAGGCGGTTGCAGTTGCGGCGGAATTTCCCAACGCCGTTACAGCCTGGATGATGAAAAAATCAAAAGTCCCGACATAACCTGGAGTGCTCGGGATAACGGTAGCCAGTGTGCCCACCGGGAGAGCGAGCCATGCAGCGTGGTGATTGGGCAGCGAGGGCAATGCAAGCGCAGACAGCCAGAAAACACCTCCCTCGCCAATCCAGGCGAACAAGGACCAGAAGATCAGTTTGATCATCATCCGTCCTCTCGCCATGTGTTCCAACGATGAAAAGACTTTCCGGATCTCGGCGAGCGCTCTTTCGCCCAGCTTCGGGGAAAGGCGCAACACGACCTGCCCGGACCAGAACGCGAGCGGTTTGAAAAACTGCGGGAAGAGAAGCACAAAGAGAATGCACGCCGCCGCTGCCATGAGAAAGGTTGCTCCAACACCGACAAAGCGTGAGGACTCCATGCCGAAGAACGCCAACGCCAGGCCGAGGAAAGCGACATTCATGAGCAGATCGAGCAGGCGCTCGACAAACAGGGACGTCACCGAGGACGCCGCGCTGATTTCAAGCCTTCGATTGAATCCGAACGCACGTAGCAGGTCACCGGCTCTGAAGGGCAGCACATTGTTCACGGCAATACTCGCCATGAAAGGCCCGGCGCAGCATCGCCACTGCAAATTGGGGTTGTCCTGAACCAGCATCAGACGCCAGCGCTCGATTCTGCATGAGTAACCGAGGAAGAATGAAGCTATTGCCGCAAGGACCAGCGGAGGGCTTGCTTCACGGAAGGTGCTTTTGAGTTCAGCCAGGTTGATGTGCCGGAAAATCAGCCACAGGAATATGGATGCAAGTAAGAACCCGAGGGCCAGGCGTATGAATTTTTTCATGCCTCTTTCCTGACCATGACGGGACTGCGCGACATCGCCGGGCCGGCGCCGTCGAACCCGAAATACTCCTGAACGACATAAAGCGGACGTTGTTTTATCTCGTTGTAAATTCGGCCGACGTATTCACCCAGGATTCCGACACTGATGAGCTGGACACCCCCTACAAACAGCACCGCGATCATCAGGGCGGTCCAGCCCTCGACCCATATATTCGTGAAAATACGCAAAAGGAGCGCATAGCAAATGCCGAGCAGGGCGAGAGCGGCAGAACTCATCCCCAGGGCAGCCGACATCTGCAGAGGTTTTGTCGAGAATGACAGAATTCCATCTGTTGCGAAGCGAAGCATTTTTCTCAACGGGTATTTGCTTTCTCCGGCAAAGCGCTCGCCCCTCTTGTATGGTAGGGCCGTCTGTTTGAAGCCAACCCAGCTGACCATACCCCTGACAAAGCGATCTCGCTCGGGCATGGCTCGAAGCGTGTCGACGACCTGCCGGCTCATAAGGCGAAAATCACCGGTGTCCAAGGGGATTGGAACATCGGACAGCTTATTGAGGATGCGGTAAAAACCGCGAGCCGTCATCAACTTGAAGGCCGATTCGCCAGGTCGCTCCGTCCGGGTGCCGTAAACGACGTCAAAGCCCTCCCGCCACTTTTCGACCATCCGGTGCATTACTTCCGGCGGGTCTTGGAGGTCGGCATCGATGAGCGCCACAGCATCGCCGCCGGCCGCGTCGATTCCCGCGGTTATGGCGATCTGGTGGCCGAAGTTGCGCGCGAAGCCAATGATCCTGATTCGGGAATCTTCCGCTGCAAACTTTTTCAAAAATTCCCGCGTGCGGTCACGGCTGCCGTCATCCACGAAAATGAGTTCGACATCGAGGTCCTTCAGTTCAGCGCAAAACGTTTTTAAACGCTTGATCGTCTCCCCGATAACCTCTTCTTCGTTGTAGCAAGGGATGATAACGGACAATAATTTCTGTTTTTGATCACTATTTGTATCCATCAATCAACCTCAGGATAGTTCTTTTGTCACTCATGGAAATCCATGCGTATTGCTGCTTGGTGTGAATTCCTGCCCGCGCCTGCACACCTACCTTATAGGAAACTTCTTGCTGAAGCCTAAATGGACTCAGCACGGACGCTTCTATCCGCACCTCGCTGCTTTTTGGAGCCGTGCTATTTTTCCGTTTCTCCTGCCGTTCCCGCGCAAACCCATAGGAACACCCTGGTCCCGGGCGACATACGGTGTGTGCCGTCTTGCACCCGTGCTTTTGCCTCGTGCCTTACCCGGGGCTAGCTCATTTGTGTGACACGGTTTGGGAAACGGAGGAAATGCGTAATGCTTCTGCGGCGGAGCTTTGAGAGTCCCAAGCCGAGCGAGTACAATAAAACTCGTACTCCCTTCCGCCTGTTTGGACACATAGCAGATGGACAGATAAAAGGAGTTCCGTCCTGACGGATCGTTCTCGACGTGACGTAAGTATCAACCACCGCTATGGTTTCCCTCCTGTTCTCGCCTAGACGTTCATCATACCCGCATCCTGTGAGGTTCCCGAAGCTCACCGATTCTATAGGGAGTACACCGCCGACATTCCAATGCCCTCTCGGCGGGCAGTTTTCCCGGCCAATTAAGGACTACTTCGCGACGCTTTGGTTTTCTTAGCAGCTTCCCCGTATGCAAGTACCTTATACTATAGTCCAGTTTTGAAGGCAAGTTTGTAACTTGAGCTTTCAGCAATTCAGTGATGCCTGCTCCAATTTCGGATCGCCGGCAGTAGTCAATCATATCTACCTACCTACCAAGTACTCACAAAATACTGAACAACGAACCGCTCAACTACTCATTTACCATGTATTGTTCTGTTATAAATGTTGATTATCTTTTTTGCAATGTAGATGTGGCTATATTCATTCATTCTAGCAGCATATTTTATGATTAAATATTCAATTTTCTAAAATATTGCATTTATTCTGATCTACAACATTTCACCATCACCAAGAACTATTGATTATATCCGATTTAAACTGATCGCAGGAGGTTGGTGTGAAGAAGTATATACTGAACTTGCTGACTATCGCATCATTATTGTTGCTTATAGAAGCCTGTTTTGCCGGAGAGGTTTCAGTCAAAGATTATGGTGCAGTCGGAGATGGGCAACACGACGACACGGTGGCCATTTCCAAAGCGCTTGCCAGCGGTTCTTCCGTATACATCCCTGCCGGATGGTATAGGGTTCAACCGGGAAAACTGAAAGTGAGCGGGGGCGGAAAGAGTATCCGAGGTGACAGCCGGTCAAGCTCCGTGTTGATAACGGGCACGTATGGTCCGATTCTTACCGTGGATACATCTCCGCAAACCTACTATCTGTGCATCCAAAACCTCGGGTTCGTTCAAGATACCAAATCCGTTGGTAATGCCAAAAGCAGTGCCGGTATCCTTATCACCGACTCCGGGCCAAGCTATTTTGCATACTGCCGGTTGTCATCCCTGCTCTTCCTGGGAACGTACCACGGTATCCTGAATACAAGGACCACCGACAATGGAGGGGAGTCTCAAGGCGATTGGAATACTTTCACCGAACTTGCCATGACCAACTATGGTGAAAACAACGTCCATTACGGGATCCTTTTCCGGCACGGAAGCGGGACGGGAAACATTTTCTCCACCTCCACTCTGATATGCACGGATGCGGGAATACAAATCGGCGACGGAGTCGGCAACGTGGGGGACATCACATTTCAGGGACTGCAGCAGGGAGGGGGAGGGACTGGCATACGCCTCGCGGCGGGCAAGCACTACGGAAGCAACATAACCATAACCGGTTCACAGTGGGATGCCGGCATCACGCATTCGCTGGAATTTACCCGTATGAATAGTTTTCGAATATTCGGATGCAGTTTTGGCGGAGCGACACGCTCGGTGTTCGTTAATTGCACTAATTACTGGATAGACGGAACTCACTATTAATGGAGAACTTCCGGTTTGCCCGGGATTCCTGATCGAAAATTCTGTCATTCGCCCCGTCCGGATCGGTTGACATGAATCCTAGTGCTTGGTAGGAAGATCGAGGTGTTTTAATTTGATTAATGCATCCTTTGCAAAACCACTGGCTAAAGAATCGAATTCTCCGTTAACATACGTCTCATTGATTTCGAGAATAATAAAATCATTGCTAAATATTTCGTTATCCCAGTCCAGCCGTAGTATCTCTCGATGAATCAATTTGGGGTCAGGGTAAGTTACCTTATAATTATAGTAATTGATGAAGTTGAGACAAGAAGTCAGTTCGAGCCTTGAGAGCATCCCCAATAACATGTAATTGAAACTTCCACCAGTGAAAAGAACTTTTGGTTTGTAATCCTGTGACACGAGTTTGAGTGTGAGCTTGGGACAAAGATAACCTGAGAGCGGAAACCAGAGATTCAGAAGGTCAACCAGGTCGCGATCAGCTCCTGCCGGTGCAGTCAACTCGCAATCCTCCACTTCAATCTTCCCAATATTCTGCCCACCGATCTCACTCATCATTGCCAGGAGTTGCTCTAAGACTATGTAAGCTCCCATCTCGCTCCAATGCATTCCTCCCCTGGGGAACAGAGGCGCTTTGGATAATGATCTGCCTTGCTGCAGAATGGAAATTCCATCGACACAGTTGACGGAATGTTGCCTTAATGCTGACAGAAAGTTACGGGGGTTAGTATTGATCCCCTGGCTGCCTCTAAGATAAGAATCAGGTATATATTCTGGATAAATGGAAGCTTTTCCCGGAGTAAGGAGGAGTATAAAACCGATCCCATGTTCCGCCAGCAGCTCCTGCAACTCCTTTATTCTGGTTGCAATTTGCTGGAATTGGTCTATTGGTAAAGTCTTACGTACATTCAGGTAAGACTCAATATAGGGGCTTGAGTAGAGTTGATTGCTTTTCCCGATAATGATATTTTCACCGGTATAAGGTGGTTCATGGAATAGGCTATAAAGAATCTGATTGTAGGTTTTGACGAGATATCCTCTTAGACCAAAACTCGTATCGAACCATGCGCTCATATTATCCTGAAAACTGCGGTCGGTCAATGATGACAATGTGAAATGAGGCTTGGCTCCTTTGATTTGAACACCGGTAAGCGTCTGTTCCGGTAGGAAATTGAATACCATTTGGCATACCGGTGCGGAGAGAATCAGGAATATCAAAAATAAATACGATATCTTCAATAGCTTCATCGTTCGACTCAAAATCTGAAATAGAGGAAGGGCTTAAAGCTAGCCGACGATACTTTAACCAAGGAAAGGATGAGCAAAAATATGGAACAGCCAAACTGCAATAGAGATGGTATTGCAGGGACAGATAACTTCCGGATAAAATTGGTTGTATACAAAGGAAAAGGGACGGATCTCGGGCTGACGGTGATCAGTAACGCCAAGATAAGAAAACAATAGCTGCTCAAAGGGAAGTGCACTGTATCTGGATGCCAGGGCGTCATTGAAGCGAAAGAGAACATGCTTGACAAAAATGCAATTGCACTATGCAGGTTAGGGGATCTGAAAATCACCCAACCCAATATGACAAAAAACATAGTTATGCAAACATTCATATGTTTGGGTATTTTGCTGGATATCCTCAACCAAAAAAGCTTATCGCACACCAGGAAGAAGCCGTGGTAGATTCCCCATATGACATAGGTCCAGTTTGCGCCATGCCATATGCCGGATATCAGGAAACAAAACCAGAGATTGAAATACGTTCTGGTCTTGGTACAACGGTTCCCTCCCAGGGGCATGTAGAGGTACTCCTTTATCCAGGCGGAAAGGGAAATGTGCCATCTCCTCCAAAAGTCAGTGAAATTCATGGAATGATATGGATGGTTGAAGTTTTCCCGAAGAGTAAAACCTAAAACCCGGCCCAGACCTATTGCCATATCGGAGTATGCTGAGAAGTCCAGGTAAATCTGCAGGCAGAAGAAAACGGCCCCCATCCAGGCCGTGTAAGGTGACAGCGATCCCGGATCTGCTGCAAACACCTGATCCGCTGTTAAGCCCAGGGCATCGGCTATGAGCACCTTCTTTGCCAAACCATAGATGAATCGAGAAATGCCCAGGACTATATCATTCAGGTCGGCATGACTTTCAGAAAGCTGACTCTCGATTTCGTGATATTTAACGATGGGACCGGCCAGCAGTTTGGGAAAAAGGAGTATATAAGTAGCGTATGATAGAATATCTTTTGCAGGTGCAGTTGTACCTCTATATACATCGACGAGATAGGTAATTTTCTCAAATACTACGAACGAAACTCCTATCGGGAGAGCCACATTTGAAAAATGAACTCCGCTGATACCGAACTGGTGGAGAAGTAAATTATAGTTTGCTATTAGGAAATTTGTATATTTAAAGAAAATCAATAACCCGATATTTAAAAATATTCCGAATGCCAAAACGATTTTCTTGATGTACGGACGTTCATTTGCTCGCATGATAAGATGCGTTATGAGCCAGTCGGTTCCTATCGATGCAGCCACTATTAAGGAGAAAGTAGGTTCACCCCAAAAATAAAAGAGAAAACTTGCCAGAAGGATAGTTCCCCTATTTCTACTTCTCGCAGAACAAAAGTAAATTAGAAAAAATAAAGGTAGAAACAGAAATAGAAAAATAGGAGAGCTGAATAGCATAAAACCTCAACAGTCGAATCCTGGAGCCCAAAATCGACTCTTGGGAGCTTTACGAACTCCGCTTTCAGGAATCCTGCTTTCTCGAATGATATATTTGTGTCTTTAGAGCGCGCGTTTGCCGCCGGGACGAAAGTGGCGTTGAAAACACCGCTGAAACATGCGTTTTCGTTATGTCGCAGTACGTTTCGGGCAGCCGGAACAGCCGGTTTGGCGCCGCTCACTTCATGTGTAATCAAAGGTGAACTGCCGGCAGGAGCAAGCTGTCTCAGACCACTGGCCGAGGTCCTGGCACATGCGCGGTTATTCAGTCGGACTGAGCCATGACCGTCGGCAACATGCCGCCCACATAGCCTGCATCCCTCATATCAAGGCATTCTTCGGAAGTGGTCGTGACGAGCTTGCAAGCCTGAAGCTGGTTGCCTTTTCCGAAAATTCAGATTCTTGCCCGATGTCCCCAATTTCTGGCGCAAAACCGTAATT
Source organism: Pseudomonadota bacterium (assembly GCA_023442755.1). GTDB lineage: Bacteria > Desulfobacterota > Syntrophobacteria > Syntrophobacterales > Syntrophobacteraceae > SbD1. The sequence continues at coordinate 31,361 of JAEZXS010000153.1, forward strand.
TGAAATCCTCCACCCGCCAGCTTAGACAAGGTCAGTGTGATATCACGGTGTTGCCAGATCGTCAATAAACATTAGGTTTCATTACCTGAACGGTGTGGTCGTGCCAAGGCGCGGCCTGTACGTTGCGATGGATTGCCGTCATCAATTACTGTCACTTATGCTTAATTTTGCGTAAAACCGGTCTTGATCAGCTCGGCTTGGTCATGGACTGTGCTTTTGCGTGCTTTCAAAGGGTTCCGGGTGGGCGCGCTTTCTCCCGGTGCCGAAACGGTTCCATTGGCTTTGCCCTTTCTTTGCCGTGTCAGCTTCCATGTCCTGCCTCACACGTTCGGGGAGGCAGCTGCCTATGCACACCCGTGAATGCTCCGGATTCTTCCCGATGCAGTTTTCATTCTACGATAATCGAAAATTTCTTCGAGGACGCAATGTAAGATCCTTTGAATCCGACCTCATCCGGCACTCAGGAGTAGTAGTCGTTTGCACTGTACGCCTACCTACTCCGTACTCTCAAAATAGATCATTACATTCAGTTAACTATTAGTAACCGACTATGTATTGATATATTATGCATGTTGATTATCTTCCTTTTATATTTCAGATATTTAAATACCCATACGATATGTATATTTCGAATTACTGTAAACAGAAAGATATATAAATCATGACTCATTAGTTATGGGTGTAATGTGCATCGACAAATTTTGTCTTTGCTGGTTGTATTATCATCTTTCCTAATTATTGGAACCTGTTTTGCCAGAGAGGTTTCAGTCAAAGATTATGGTGCGGTTGGGGATGGTTATCACGATGATACGGACGCTATGTCCAAGGCTCTCGCAAGGGATACTTATTACCGATTCGGGACCGAGCTATATTGCCTACTGCCGGTTGGCTTCTTTACTGTTTTTAGGAACGTACCATGGCATCCGGAATAAAAGGACCACCGACAATGGGGGGGAGTCGCAAGGCGACTGGAATTCTTTCACCGAACTTGCCATGACCAACTATGGTGAAAATAACGTCCACTATGGCATCCTTTTCCGGCACGGAAGTGGGCTCGGAAATGTATTCTCCACCTCCACGCTGATAACCACGAAGGCAGGAATCCAGATTGGCGATGGCAACGGCAATGTGAGGGCA
>JAEZXS010000301.1 GCA_023442755.1 Pseudomonadota bacterium
GCGGCCCGTCCTGGCTCTCGGGTTGGTCGCTTGATCCTGCCGGTAACGGCAGGGCCAGAGGAATGATCATTGCCTGCGTGCTTTTGGGCATGCAGGAACAGAACCCGGCTTATGACCTGCTCCGGATGCCAATTTATTCCATCCGGATCCACAACCAATAATCTTAACACGCCTCACGCGCTCAATGCAACCCGTGCCCCCGCACTTCCCTTTCGGCCTTATCGGACAGGTCGTTCAGGCAGTCCTCCAGTTCGACCCGAATCTGCTCCATGCGCTCGGGCGACGCTCCGCGCTCCACGTGAATGAAGGGTCCAAAGGCAAACACTATCCTCGCAAAAGGTTTTGCCAGAATAGTCCTGTCCCAGGTTCGGAGCCGCCAGCAGGGGTAGGCCGCCATGCTCACCGGCAATATCGGGCAGCCCGAGTGCGCAGCCAGGCTCAGTATGCCTTTCTGCGCAATGCGTGCAGGTCCCAGCGATCCGTCGGCCACAAAACCGGCCAGCGGACTGGAGCGAAAAGCTGATATCAGCCTCTTGACCGCCCCCGCCCCTCCCTTGCCCGGAGAACCGCGAAAAGGTACATATCCAAGGCTCTTTACCACCCCGGCCGCCAGATCGCCATCCCTGCTCTCACTGATGATGGTAAGGATGCCCAAGTCGCGGAAATAATAGGCGACTGCCGGAAAATTGCAGTGCCAGAACGAGGCGATTCGCGGCCCCGTGGCTCCCGCTCCGACGTCCTCCCGTTCAATTTTTCTCCCGATAAAGCTGATCCTGCAAGTACGGTGGATCAGGCGGATGAGAAGCGCCACCAGCGGAGGCAGGAACGGCAGGCGCTCGGCAATACTGCGCCTTTTCCTCGCGTTTTGTTGTATATTTTCTATTTGGGTGCTCATCACCGACTCTCGGACATCATCGCATTCAAGGACCGGACTACGCATGAAAGAGCGCAATATAGCATTAATCGGGTTTCGCGCAACCGGCAAAAGCGCCGTGGGACGCCTGCTGGCGGAAGGGCTCGGCCGCCTTTTCATCGACATGGATCAGTACCTTACGGCCTCGGCGGGCAGGGAGATCGCCTGCTGGGTCCGGCTCGAAGGCTGGGCTTCCTTCCGAAAGGCCGAATCCGAGTTGCTCAGTTCCCTGAGTTCTCGCGAGGGACTGGTAGTGGCCACCGGAGGCGGAATCGTTCTCGATCCGGAGAACCGCCGGCTTTTGAAAGAGCGATATCACACCGTCTGGCTGGTCGCAGGGCTTGAAACCGTCCACGACCGCCTCGTCTCCGATCCCCAGACCTGCGCTACCCGCCCTCCTCTTTCCGATCTACCCCTCAAGCAAGAAATTTCGAAACTCCTTTCCGATCGAGAGCCTCTTTACAAGGATGCCACCGATTTCAAGGTCGATACGGAGGGAAAGTCCATTGCTGAGATAGCCTGCTGCCTGATTCAACATTTTTCGCACCTGAAGCAGGAGAGCCCAGGCCAGACATAGCCTTGAAACAACGTCCGGCAAAGATTTAGCTTTCGTCGCAGCCCAAAGAGACCCGTATTGGAATCATTCCTCATGTACCGAGGCTTAAAACCTCTCACACAGTGGACACGATGGCTGGTTGCGATTTTTCAGGAGGCCAGTTGCCGCACCGATCCTCATCCGATAAACCCGCCGTTGACCAGGAAATGACCTGGCCTTAGGTTGAAGATAGAAGAACTTTCGCTGACTTTTCATTAAGTTAGCTTAAGCCAAATTAAGCTTCAATCCAGAGGAGTTCCCAATGACAAGAACACTTTCCGGTTTGTCCATTTTGGGTATTACACTGGCCTTCGTGTTGGCTTTGGCCGTGTCGAATACCGTGAACGCCATGCCCGGCACAGACGACGGCCTCACCTTCGTTAGAGGCGCCGGCGGCGCTGCTGGAGCAGGCGGTACGGGCGGAGCCGGAGGAATGGGCGGCGGAGGGGCCGGTACGGGTATGGCCCCCGGCAGCAACCGTGGAAGCATAGGCCCGGGCAGCACAGGCAACGGGATGAACCCCGGCATGGGCACCGGCCGAAGCGGCGATTTCGGCGGGGACCGTGGCGCAGTAACACCTGATAACCGTGGATTTAACCGAGACCAGAGGTTCAATGACAATATAAACCCTCGGCTGAACCAGGGATTTAACGAGAATCCACAGCCGGGAATACGTTAGGTCCGGGCAGCATCGAAAAGAGAGGGGCTGTCCCTCTCTTTCTCATCCCCGACTTCTTCGATGGTCAACCCGCCCTCTTCTTACCTTTCTCGCTGATGCGTTCGAAAATCACGTAAAACACAGGCACAAAGGGTATTGCTACCAGGGTAGACGACAGCATTCCCCCGAAGACAACGGTCCCAATGGCGCGCTGGCTTGCCGATCCGGCGCCGAATGCTATCAGCAGAGGTGCAACTCCCAGGATGAAGGCAAAGGACGTCATGACGATCGGACGAAATCGCCGGCGTGTTGCCTCTATCGCTGCTTCCGTTACCGACATTCCCCCATGATGCAGGTCTCGTGCGAATTCCACGATCAGGATAGCGTTCTTGCTTGCCAGGGCTATCATGAGGACAAGCCCCACCTGTGTGTAGAGATTGTTGTCATAACCGCGCGCCAGCAGCGCCACCACGACTCCCACCAAAGCGACCGGGACCACCAGGATGACCGCGGCGGGCGAGGTCCAGCTCTCATAGAGTGCGGAAAGCACCAGGTACACCAGGATGATTGACAGGGCATAGATGAAATAGGCCTGGTATCCCACCTGTTTTTCCTGGTAGCTGGTGGAGGTCCAGTCGAACGCCATCCCCTGAGGCAGGATCTGCGCGGCAAGCCGCTCCATCGTTGCCAGCGCCTGTCCGGAACTGTAGCCGGGACCGGAAGAGCCGAAAATTGCAGCGGCCGGGTAAAGATTGTAGCGCGTAATCAATTCGGCCCCCTGGACCCGCTCGACATCGAGCAGGGTGCCGAGGGGCACCATTGCCCCGGCCTGGTTCCGGGTATAGAGGCTTTTTATGTCTCTTGGCTCCACGCGATATTCGGAATCGGCCTGGATGTATACCTGAAAAACCTGATTGAATTTATTGAACAGATTTATGAAAGAGGAACCGAGATAGGCCTGCAGCGTATCGAACACGTTTATCAGCGGCACCTGCAGGGACTCGGCTTTGGTCCGGTTGATATTGAGGTAGAGCTGTGGACTGGTAACACTGAAAGTGGTGGTCAGTCCGCGCAAAGCCGGGTCCGAATTGCCGTATTGAATCAGATCGTTGGATGCCTGATAGAGTTCTCGGAGACCGAAATTGCCGCGGTCCTCAACCATCATCTGGAAACCGCCCGTTTGCCCGAGCCCGCGAATAGGAGGCGGAATAACGACGAATGCCTGAGCCTCCTGGAGTTCGCCGAGTTTATGGTTTATGGTGGAGACGATCTTGTCCTGACTCAGACCGCTGCCTCGTTCACCCCAATTCGTATACGTGATGAAGGTGGAGGAGATATTGGTCACATTGGCGCCATCCAGAATCGAATAGCCTCCGATCGCAACCCAGCTCGCAACCCCGGGCACCTGCCTGAGGATGTTGTCGATCTTATCGGTCACCTCCCTCGACCTCGGCTGAGACGACCCTTCCGGCAATCGGCAGAGCAGAATCCCGTAGCCCTGGTCTTCCGTGGGAAGAAAGCCGGTCGGCAGCCTCAAAAATTCGATAGCTGTAAGCGTTATGAGGACGGCAAAAACGACCAGCATGAGATAAGGCCGTTTGACCATGCGCGTTATCACGCCCATATACGTATCTGTCATGGCCCTGAAGATCCTGTTAAACCC
>JAEZXS010000181.1 GCA_023442755.1 Pseudomonadota bacterium
ATCTTTTTGGCCCAGATCTGGATACTACCTCGAAGCAATGTGTTCGAATCAACGGGCGCATGGGATTCGAGCCTGGATTTGAGCCCACGGTCAATAACTACGAAGCGGGAATCCGTATCGATAACCCGGCCGAGTTCGCCCACTTCCGGGTAGTTTCTTTCCTTTTCCGCTTTTGATAATGGGTCTGAAAGGACCCCCCCACACACCTTCAACTCCTCACGCATCGCCAGGGTGACAACATCAGCCGGATTAGAAGCATTGAGTTTTCCAGCGTCCATCAGCCTTCTCAGAACATCAGCCGAAACGGAAGCTCCAGGATGCTGAGTGACGCCGCTGTCCGAAAGAGCGAAATCATATACCACTCCACCGCCGCAGAGGTCGTATTCAGAGTGGCGATTGACTCTCCCGCCAACCTGGATGAGCGAAGCAACAGAAAACCTCTCGCGGAAGGCGCACCGGAATGAAAAATCAAGGCCTGCCTCCACACAACTCGTCGCAACGAGAGTCCAATCCTGCAATTCCGAAAATTCCAGCCTCCTGGCAATACGTCGGAGGATGATCTCCCGATCGGCTGGCGTCAAGGCTGTCGAAAGATGGATGACGTCCATTCCGGATTTTCGCATCGCTTTGGCAACCACGGCCGCGTTCTGCACCGTATTCAGAATGACGAGGCGCGGTCCTCGTTCTTTTTGCACCAGCCCGATCAGCTCTTTCACACTCAAAACGCGTCCACCGTCCGCCTGAGCGAATAAAATCCTTCGTCTTTCCGCTTTCATCACCTCGACTGCCTGGGCTTTGGGCAACAGTTCCGCCAGCTTGACCGGTTTATCGATAATTGCGCTGTTTTCCCAAAATCTTGCGAGAGAACCACTTGCGAAGACAAACCGGCAACGCCACCCGTTTGCGAGTTCATGGAGCCATCGCCAGTTCTGAGGCCAAAGCCTGGTCGGCAGGCTGGCGTGTGCCTCGTCCAGGAAAACAGCACTCCCCGGAACTTCATGGAGTTTACGCAGAATAGCCGGATTGCAGGCTGCGAACGTTTCGAAAAAGCTTACCGCGGTCGTAAGAACAACCGGAGCGCGCCAGAGGAAAGCCAAATCCCGGTCGTCTCTATGGGCAAAGTCCGCCCGATGGTGGTGTTCGACGACGATCTGATCCGGATTTTCACCCGGCAGGACTATTGCCTTTCGCAACCGCTCGGCTGTCTGGGAAAGAATGTTGGTAAAGGGCGCTACAATGAAAAGATGCCGCAGGTCTTCATCTCGCGCGCGGCGGATGAGGTAGGCGGCAACCGCAGTCGTCTTGCCGAGGCCTACCGGTCCCTCACAGGCTACCATAGGGTCGCGGATCGACGACTGAAGGCACGCCTCGAAAAAATCCCTTCGCCTGGAATTTCGGCTGTACTCCGCCTCACTTTCACCTGAAGGCATGGAACGGACATACCTGCAGAGTGCATTCAGCCTTTCCCCCCATTTTGCTTCAGGCGGGCCGGCCGGCGGTGCGCCCGTGTCATAGTATGCAGAATCCGAATGGTCGGCATCCACAAGACAGGATAGCGCCAGACGCATCGTAAGGCCGTGCAGGGCCTTTCTTTTTTCGATCGAGCAGGGTTCGATGCAGGCCATATGCCTTCGCAGATATTCTTTCATCAGGTTATCCGTACGAGCGATCTGTTCGGCATGCCTTTCCGGTGAATCTTCGTCACGACGACGTCCCCGCAGTCGTCGTCCCTGATCGGTGAAGTGTTCGGTCAACCTGGGCAATCCGGGTGCATGGTGTGCTCGAACCAGCCAAGCCGCCATCCAGTCCTGTCTGTCCTCATGAGTCAAATAGGCGACTCCGGGATCGATGTGATCCCATTTGAGCTTGGCTCGGCGCCCCTCATGGAGACCATCCTGATTCTCGGGATCGACTTTGCCAAAGTCATGAAAAACAGCGGCGGTCCCGACCGACTTATGAACTGTTTCGGGCGGATCGCAGGAGTAGCGAAGCATGGCTTCCGCATTGCAGGTTGCGCCCGCTCGAACGGCTTGGACATGCCGGGCGTACAAATCGCCCGGCATGTCGATTCCAGGCGCCGAATGCGCCAGAAGTATCCTTTCTTCGTTCCCGGGGTTCATAGCGCATCACCACTGCTTGAGGCAGAGGTCTTCGAAGCCGGCCAAACGGTCCATTACTCCCGGCGGCAAAGTATTGGGAATCTCATATTCCGCAATCGATTTGGAGGGTTCGTCATCAGCCCCCGCTTTCTTTTGCGGCGTAAGGGAGTCGAGTATAAGAGAGTCCGGACACGAGCCAAGCGGATTCTTATGCTCGGCATACCATGCATGCCTGACCTCAACGAACGGCCGGATTGAGGAGGCACAATTCCGGTATGCATGAGGAATAAGAAATTTCAGCAGCTCAAGATCAGCTTTATCGCAACCACTCTTTCCCGCCATCATCGGATTCACGAAAAACGGCATCGTATACAGTGCATGGCGCACAACCCGCCAGCCAAGCGGGGCCATGCCGCGGTCCTTCCCCTCCTGTACGCCGGATTTGTTCGTCGTCGTGAGCCTCTCGATATCGACCGGAGCAATGCTGACTCCCAGCCCGAACTGCACCGTTCCCGTGCTGATGAAGTGATCCTTTTCTCCGGGTTTGAAATCCTTGCCCTTCATATCCTCGAGAAAGGTATTTCCGAACAGACGCGCATCCCAAAAGGCATTTTTGAAGGTCTCCGCGCTCATCTCGAATATTGCGTTGCGGTCACGGCCCCTTTGCTCCAGAACATTGAAACGGTCTTCTTCCAGGCTAAAAACCTGCTTTGCCAGGTGCCAGGGAGCACCTTTCTTATCGGCAACCAGGTCCCTGAGCTTTCGTTTGTAAGAAACGGGCGAGATCATGCCCAAACCGTCAGCGTCAAAGGTCCGCGGCTCACTTTCAGCGTCTGGATCTCCATTCGGATTGCTGTGCCGAACCTCGATTATGAGCAAACCGGTACCACGGTTAAACGGAGCGCCGTTGTTATTTATTTTGGATTCCATTTTTATGTCCTCCCTCGTCGCAAGGTGTCAGTTCGAGCTTGAGTCTTCTTTTTTGGGCAATCCGGCAATGTATCCCAGCAACATTTCGGCACGGAAACCGTCATCGATTTTGCAGCCCGGCAGCTCCGAGGCCAGTTCCGCTGCAATGGGCGCTATATCCCGTGCATGGCGCAGGGCCTTTCTTATGTCCCAACCGCGCTGCTGCTCGATCTTGCGTTGCCGTGCGTCTTTTTCCGTCCCGGCAATCATGGATTCAATCCGCCCAAGGTCTCTTACCGCTTTTTTCGTCCAGCCGTCGTATGGTTTCCACCTGCGGCAGAGGGTTGCGAGCGCTTTTACGGGGTCTGCCTGAGCAATGGCAAAGACCTGGTTCCCGAGCAGGGACGACGGGGTTTCGCCTCCCCTGACATCTGCGCAATAGCCGGCATGTACTATGTCTGCGGTCGCAAGAAGCTGACCGAGCTTGAATGCCGTTCCTTTCATGTAGGACTCCTTTCCCCTGTCCAGCTTATCCAGGGCAACACCCAGCAAAGTGACAGTCCTCAACGCTTCGTAATAGTCGTATTTCTTCATTGCTTCAGATCGTCTCTCCCAGCTTCCCGGCATATGCTGCAGGTGGCCGACACCGGCCAGGAGCGGCATTCTTCTTCTCAGTATCAGCTGCAGGAAGCGCCTGGCCCGCCCCCTCCACGCCCGTTCCGATCGGTCCAGAAAAAGGCCCAGAGCTTCTGAAGCCGGCATACCGGTAACATCCTGCCGTTCAGTACCCCCGCGGATATATAAACTCTTGCTGAAGCGAGTCAGACCCAATGGTGCTATGTGCGGCGGGTGCATGAGAAGCGGCTTCGGCTCTCCTTTCAAAAAGATCGGAAGAACCAACCAGGACGGCACGTTTCGCTCACCTCGCACCCAGTTCCTGCCAGCTTGATCCAAACCGGCAACGGTGAGCACATCGCAATGCACGACTTTTCGGTTGCCCGGATCGACTTTTCTGAAAATGACGATCTGCACTGGAGTCTTCGTCACGTCATCCCCGACTTCGGCTCTTATGAGCTTGATCAAGCGCTCGGTACGTTGTTCGAAGACCGCAACGGAATCTCGGGAATCGGGCGAAGTGGAAGGATCTTCCCCGGAAAAATCATCTTCGGCCAGCACCTCGGCGACCGGTGCGGGCAGCACCTCTTCCACGAACGCCAGAAGAAGATCGTACTGCTTTGGCACCTCTCCGGGGATGTCGCGCCAGGTTACATATTTGCGTTCGCCGGAAGTTAGCGAGGTCAGTGCGGCAGCGAGCCTGCCGGCTACTTGGCGCCCCACCGGCATGGCATCTGCAGCAAATCTTCCGTAGCGATCGAATGCGGGTATGGCGCTGTTTTTTGCAAACACATACGTCTGCCCAAGCACCGGCAGATTCGGCTGGGGGAAATTTCCCGCCAGGAGCGGCCCCTGGCTGCCGGTAAGTCCGCAAACATCACTTCGGATGTCTTCCGCATCGGCATGCAGCGACAGCGCATCGCTTACGGGTGCAATCAGCCTGGGGTCCACGATCGACAGGTCTTTGCCGAAAGCCTCGAAAAGCAGGGCTGCGCCGCACTTCCTGGAGTTTTTTTTGCTGCCATAAGAACCCAGCAGCAGTGCGCTTGCCAGTTCCAGCCATTCCTCCTGAGGGGAACGAACGATTTCTTCCATCACTTTCCCAGCTATCCGGGCCAGCAACCGTCGGGGGCCGTCACCTTGCCTGCAGACAGCAAGGAAGTAAGCAATCGAATCAAGTACTACCTCCGCTTGCGTGCATTCCAGACCTGCAAGCTGCCGACGCCTTTCCTCAAGGTATTTCATCATCCCGGCGCCGGGCCAGCCCATGAAAGCACCCGTATTGAATGATGCCTTTCCGGCCAATTCGAATAACGCGTTCCGCCGGTCAGCATTTCTCTTATCCAGGACCGCTTCGCATAAGGCGTCGCAGTGCGGTTCCGAAGGGATGCTCCATAAAGGGGCTTTCGGCTGTACAAAGGGAAAACTGTTATGCTGGCCGGCACGAAGCGTCCAGGGTTTGAGTTCTTTCGGAACAGGCCAAATGCCTGCAACCTGCCCATCTTTTTCAAACTGGACAAGAAGGCCAGGGAGCCGCCCGGCGTCCTTTACATCCGGGTGGCGCGTTACGGCCTGAATTCCTGCCTTACTTGCCCCACGTTCAACGAGCAGCAGTTCATTCAGCATCTTCTTTCACCTTTCGACCGTGCCGCGGTCCGGCCACCAGGGGGTACTCCAAAACCCCATTCGAAATTTGAACGTTTCGGGCGAAAATCGGTTTATAGGCACCAGACGAAGGATTGTTCCAGACGGATAAAAGCATAGAAGGAATTTCAAATGAAAGTGCGGTATCGACTTCAGTAACACCCTGGCGAAAAGGCCCCCAATAGGTGCAGGTAAACTCGCTCCAGCCAAGGCAGGGGGTTTTGAAGCATTGCCCTCTTTCCAGACGCCTGTTGAAGAGAGCCTGCAGGTGGTGCCGCGAATTTACCCCTCCTCTGCGGCTTTCTCCTGTTACAACGCCATGCAGGCGATAGCACACATCTCTGAGTATGGTTGCAAAGAGCTGCATGCCGCTGCCGCCCGAAATCGCCCCTTTGCCTAACAAGGATGCCTTACGGAGAGGGCCTCCATAGTTCGTCGTATATCGCTGGAACCGGACCAGCCCACCAGGTTCTCCTGTGTGACGGCACACCTCTACCTTGGTCGGGCATATCCATGCAGCCCCATCCGCGAAAAAGGCTATAGACTCGAATAGCCCTTTTGCGGAAGACCATGTGGGTGCGGGATAGCTCGTTGGAGTTCCTCCGGTGTCCGGCCTTGAAAAAATCGCACCGGGTCCGGCGACCTCCAATTGAACTGCATATTGTTTCATTTCTGCCTCCTTTCTTAAAAACTGGATTTTGCGGGCACAACAAACCACTGAGCAACATCGCTGTCCAACAGAAAAGGAGAGTTCATGATTCTTGTCTGGAAATACTATCATAACAGAGTCATTTAACAATGCTAATTTAACACCCAATATTATATATTGGGACTTAGCTAATGTTTATATATGACTATTCCATATAAGATTTTACTAGTTGATATCGGCGCTACTATTAAAGCCGATCCTAGATAATAGAAAATACTTGAAGATAATCGTAACACACCGACCGGTGTGCAATTGGCGGATGAAAGAATTATCCGTTGGATTGAACGACGGCGATGGGCACCGTCCGTGTTTGAGGGTGCTGGTTTCTGCCTGCTTTGTTGTGCGGATTGCAGGCGGAACTCCGTTTCTCCGTGGTGATACCTCGCTGTCGGATCAACGGCCGCAATGAACGAAAAGGGAGTTCGCGGGCGGAGCATTTCCGAAATGATTACAGGAAGAGATAAAGTTTTCCTCTTGCATTCCGGGCATCAATAGCTGTTTGAAGGAATCGCTTCAAAGCCGAGATCGGCAACCGTCCACGTCTTGTCTTTTTCGGAATATTGCCATTTTTGAGTCAGGAGGACCGTCTTGACGGACGGCGATTCCATTCGCCAGTATTCAACATTCAGAATTGCGGTAGCATTGATTTTCTGTTCGTCAAATTGCATATCCCTTAATGCATATTCACTGATCCGGATTTTCCCTTCGAACCTGTCCGCCTCGGACCAGAATTTTTCTTTCGCGTTCGGGCTGACAAAGGCTGATGCACGCGTGTACTCCTGAAATTTGAAAGTATCATTAAAAGTTTTCAGTGATTGCTGCAATTTATCGGGGTCTTGGATTTGTGCCGCAGTGACCGTCACCACCGCGACTTTATAGGCTGCCTGGCCGGCTATAACCGGTGTGCAGGAAACCGAGGAGCAGAGGATCAACAATATCGAAAGGAGAGCGATACCAAGCGAACCTGCTTCTTTATTTTTTTCCATAATGTCTCCAACGCAGAGATTTTCCCGGATTTGACCGGAACAATGCATGAGTCTCTGCGCTATGCCTCGGACTGCATGTTGGACTGAATTGAGCAATCAAGTGCATCCCACATTATATGGGATCGACACTTTTGGAGCTTTGCATGAGGGCCTTTTTGCCCACCTGAGCTTTACCCCTCCCCTGCCGTCAATGTTGTTGACTTTAGCGAATCCTAATTAGTGCGCGTCAGATGCGTCATTCCGGCGCAGGAGACTGTGTCACAATTGATGGCGGCTTTGGAGATTCGGAGATTCCCACTCTCGCAGTCAAAACTCGGCAAATAACAACGACGTCATCCTGGCGAAGGCCGGGAACCAGGCTTTATTCCCACTTCTGCTTGCATTTTTTCTCGTTTTTTGGATTATGACACGGTCTCGCAGGCCGGAATCCAGCTCTGCCGCCGCATCTTCCCGACGCGGTTTGAAC
>JAEZXS010000184.1 GCA_023442755.1 Pseudomonadota bacterium
ACTCAGTTCCCCGGAGTAATAAGGGTTTTTCGTTCTGTAATCGCCTGGATAGCCTGAATTGGAGATGGACCTGACAGTGCATCCGCAAAGGGTTCCCGCCAGCAGCAGAAGGGTGAAAATGAGGCTCGCTTTTCGCATGATTTTCTCCGATTGCAAAATATGCATATGAGCTGCACAATGGGCAAACCTTCAGGAAAGGAAGCCCCACAAGCCGAGTTTTCAACACCTGAAATTACCGGTTTCCGGCGTGAGGAGCAATCGAAAAGCGCGAACCGGGGGCTGGTCTTTCGGCATTTGTGCTGTATTCAGAGGTGAGTGAGCTGTATAAGAAAGGGACCCGGCGTTATTGATGGACACGGTTGTGCAACAGGTTTTTTGCAACATTTTTTTGTTGCATTGCAAATTATTGCGTGCTAATTAGGGCGGTGCTGGCGGACGCTGTAATTCTGATAACTTCCATCTGCTCTAAGCCCCTCGTTCGGCTAACATTTCGCTCATTAGAGCTCCATGCGCCGGCCAAAAAGTCTTCCTTGTGCGGAAGATGTTTACGTGCGTTCTGGTTCGTAACAAAATGCACAATCGTTGCGGGCGATTTGATGGACGCTGATTTAAATGCGAATTACTTTCTATAGGAAAGATACTGCATGCCAAAAAGGTATCACCCCGCGCGAGAAACCGAGAACAAGTTGCTCGTGGGGTCGTATCTTGTGGCATACTCGTTTTTCACCGCCTCAGGATAGGCCATTCCCATTCAGACCAGCCTGAAAGAGCAATCTTGAACAAGGACTATGCTGAGAGCGGAAATTTTAACAAAAATCGGACAGGAATGTTTGCCCACGCCCCCACGGGGCAGACAATGGAAGGAAGGAGGTGTGGCAATTTCGTCAATAAACTGGGGTTTGTTGGCACGGAGATTTTTCGATCAACTTTAGGAGGTAAATTATGCCAAGTTATGTGATCCTTGAGAAATGCGATGGCTGCAAAGGGCAGGATAAAACTGCTTGCATGTACATTTGCCCCAACGATCTGATGGTTCTCGATAAAGAAAAAATGAAAGGCTACAATCGGGCACCCGAGATGTGCTGGGAATGCTACAACTGCGTAAAGATCTGCCCGCAGCAGGCCGTTGACGTACGCGCATACGCAGACTTCGTCCCGATGGGAGCATCGGTTGTCCCCCTCCGTGGCTCCGAAGACATCATGTGGACGGTCAAATTCCGTAATGGCACGCTAAAGCGCTTCAAGTTCCCCATCCGGACGACTCAGGAAGGAAAAGTGGAGCCTTTGGGCGGCTATGATACGGGTTCCGAAGACATCAAGTCCAACGTGCTGTGTACCGAACCGGCTTCTTCAGGCGCTTCGGCAATTCCTACCCTGAAGAAATAACCGCTGACTTAAGGAGGTGACAATATGCCTAATTTTGAAACCGTAGTAGTCGAAACCGATCTTCTGATCATCGGTGGTGGGATGTCGGCATGCGGCGCCACTTTTGAAGCTGCATACTGGGCGAAGAAAAACGGCCTTAAGGTTACGGTAGTTGACAAAGCTGCAATGGACCGTTCCGGCGCAGTCGCAATGGGTCTTTCCGCTATCAACCAGTACATCGGCTGGGCTGCCGGCGACAACACCCTGGAAGATTATGTAAAGTACGTACGCCAGGACCTCATGGGCATCTCCCGTGAAGACCTGGTTTATGATATCGCCCGCCACGTCGACTCCTCCGTTCATCTTTTCGAGAAGTGGGGCCTCCCCATCTGGAAAGACGCCGAAGGCAAGTACGTACATGAAGGCCGTTGGCAGATCATGATCAACGGTGAATCCTACAAAGTTCTCGTTGCCGAAGCCGCAAAGACCGCTCTGGCTTCCATGGGCGACAAGGGTCAGCTGTTCGAGCGCGTTTTCGTGGTCGAGCCCCTGATGGACGGCGACCGTTGCGCGGGAGCCGTTGGTTTCAGCGTTCGCGAAGACAAGTTCTACGTATTCAAGGCAAAAGCGACGATCGCCCTGATGGGCGGCGCCGTTCACGTTTTCCGCCCCCGTTCGGTGGGTGAAGGTCTCGGCCGCGCATGGTATCCCCCCTGGAACGCCGGTTCGACCGCATACTTCACCATCCGCGCCGGTGCTGAGATGACCTGCCAGGAAGTACGCTTCATCCCCGTCCGCTTCAAAGACGGTTACGGCCCGGTAGGCGCCTGGTTCCTCCTGTTCAAGTCCCGCGCGACCAACGCGATGGGCGAGGAATACATGGTAACCCGCGCCAACGAACTTCCCAAGTGGGCTCCTTACGGTCTTGCCAAGCCGATCCCCGCAAACCTGCGTAACTGGCTCGGTATGGAAGACGTAATGGCAGGCAAAGGCCCCCTCAACATGAGAACGGAAGAGGCCATTGCCAACCTGGCAGCCAAGTACAAGGACGATCCCAAGGCCTTCAAGAGAAAGATGAAAGAACTGGAATCCGAAGCTTGGGAAGACTTCCTCGACATGACCATCAGCCAGTCGCTGCTCTGGGCCGGTATGAACATCCAGCCCGAAGAGAAGAGCTCCGAAATCGCCGCCGCCGAACCTTACTTCATCGGTTCGCACTCCGGCGCCTCCGGTGCATGGGTATGCGGTCCGGAAGATGTTATGCCCGCCGAATACAAGAAGCAGTGGGAACCCGTCGGTGTGTACAACCACATGACCACCGTCAAGGGCCTCTTCACCGCTGGTGACGGCGCTGGCGCTTCCAGCCACAAGTTCTCCTCCGGTTCTCACGCTGAAGGCCGTATCGCCGCCAAGGGCGCTATCGCTTTCATCCTTGACAACAACACCATGCCCAAGGTGGAAAATGCCAAGGTCGAAGAACTGAAGAAGACCATTCTTGCCCCGATGGAACGCTATGAGGCTAACGTTAAGTACTCGAGCGATCCCGACATCAACCCGGCATACATCAAGCCCAAGATGTTCATGTTCCGCCTCCAGAAGATCATGGATGAATACTGCGGCGGCGTATCCGCTCAGTTCATGACCAATAAGGTCCTCCTGGAGAGAGGCCTCGAACTGCTTGGCATGCTGAAGGAAGATGGCGAGAAGCTCGCTGCAGCCGACCTGCACGAACTGCTGCGCGCCTGGGAAAACACCCACCGCCTGTGGATCGCAGAGAGCCACCTGCGCCACGTTCTGTTCCGTGAAGAAAGCCGTTGGCCCGGTTACTACTTCCGCGCTGACTGCCCCGACATGGACGAGGCGAACTGGAAAGTTTTCGTCAACTCCGTATGGGATCCCAAAACCGGCGAATGGACCATGAAGAAGGTCCCCGTTGCAAACCTGCCGGTCTAGGTCGATTCCGTTGAATCGATAACCTCCAGGTGCGCAAGCACCTGGAGGTGTTTTTTTATGCAGCCTGGCCTGTTGATTATTCCATTCATTACGGTTATTTAGGGACCCAAGGGCCTCAGGTGCGTAAATGGGTTGCCCCATGCCATAACCCACTTTTCAATCAAGGAGAAAGATACAGATGTCACAATTACTCCCCCCTCATGGTGGAAAAGGCTTGACCTGCTGTTTGCTCGAAGGCGCAGAACTGGCAGCGGAGTTGAAAAAAGCGCAGGGTCTCAAGAAAATCGAAATCAGCCCCCGCGAAAAAGGCGACCTGATCATGATGGGTATCGGTGGATTCAGCCCGCTGACCGGTTTCATGACCAAGGCAGACTGGAAGGGCGTTTGTGAAAATTTCCTTTTGGCTGACGGTACGTTTTGGCCAATCCCGGTAACCCTTTCCGCGTCCGAGGCAGATGCCGCCGCTATCGCAGTCGGCGAGGAAATCGCTCTTTTCGATCCCGAGCGCAAAGAATTCATGGCCACCATGAAGGTCACCGAAAAATACGCGATGACCGATGCCGATAAGAAGTTCGAATGCGAAAAGGTCTACATGGGCGAAGGCACCAAGACTCCGGAAGAGTTTTGGAAGATCGCCAAAGACGATCATCCCGGCGTTCAGATGGTAATGGGTCAGAAAGCCGTCAACCTGGCCGGCCCGGTGAAGGTGCTCAGCGAAGCTGAATATCCCACCAAGTACGCCGGCGTTTACATGAGACCGGCTGAGTCGAGAAAGATTTTCGAGGAAAGAGGCTGGAAGGAAATCGCCGCTCTGCAGCTGCGCAACCCCATGCACCGCTCCCACGAATATCTTTGCAAGATCGCTGTCGAAGTCTGCGACGGCGTTTTCATTCACTCCCTGGTCGGCAACCTGAAACCCGGCGACATTCCCGCCGAAGTCCGCGTAAAATGCATCGACGTTCTGGTCAAGAACTACTTTGTGGAAGACAAGGTTCTCCAGGGCGGCTATCCGCTTGATATGCGCTATGCCGGTCCCCGTGAAGCCCTTCTTCACGCAACCTTCCGCCAGAACTATGGCTGCTCCCGTATGATCATCGGCCGCGACCATGCCGGCGTGGGCGATTTCTACGGCATGTTCGAAGCTCAGACCATTTTCGACAAGATCCCCAAGCCGGCCGGCGGCAAGGGTCTTCTGTGTACCCCGCTTAAGATCGACTGGACCTTCTACTGCCACAAGTGCGACGGCATGGCCTCCCTCAGGACCTGCCCCCACGGCAAGGCAGACCGCGTGCTCCTGAGCGGCACCGCACTGCGCAAGGGCCTTTCCGAAGGAACCCCGATTCCCGATCATTTCGGCCGGGAAGAAGTGCTCGAGATCCTTCGCGAGTACTATGCGGGCCTGGAAGAAAAGGTTGAGATCAAGCTGCACACCGCTGCAACCGGCAAGAAATAACCCGATCTCATAGCCTGACAGGAATAAGTGACACGCCGAGCATGTCACGGGGAGGCGGCGGAAACGCCGCCTCCTTTTATTTTCCCGCCTGTCGCGAGAGCAAAGCAATAAAACGGGCAACTCCCGAGCCGCCGCCCGACCCGAACTTTTCGATTGCCAACGCATCTCGTCCCAAGTTATTAGAAGGCGTTCTGCGGAACATTCTCTTTCTGCCTGATCTCGCTGCGCTCAAAAATCCATCAAGTCCGTGAACACCGTTTTTTCCCTGGAAGTACATGCACCACCTAATTTCGTTTTGGTTTTGTTCAGCTTTTCTCAAACCCTAAAATGCATAACTTTTCGCGAACATGGCCAAAGTCCCGGGAAATCTCCATATGATCGTCGACCTTGATTCGAACATGGAGGAGTTACATGGCTGATGTACATGATGGAAACCGGACCATTCTCATTGCGGGCGGCGGCATGACCGGTCTGAGCGCCGCGGTGGAGGCGGCCGAAACCGGCTATCCCGTGGTCCTGGTCGAACGCGAACCCTGGCTGGGTGGCCGGGTGGCCCGGATGAACAAGTATTTTCCCAAATTGTGCCCTCCGCAATGCGGGCTCGAAATCAACTTCCGCCGCATCCGGAATAACCCTCTGATCCGGGTCATGACGATGTCGGAGATGGAGCGGATAACGGGAGAAGCAGGAAACTTCACCGTTGAGGTCAGGACCCGCCCCCGCTATGTCAATGAAAAATGCACTGCATGCGGCCTCTGCGAGGCGGCGGCAGTGAGCGAAACGGCAAACGATTTCGACTACGGTCTGAGCCGGGTCAAAGCCTCGCATCTCCCCCATGAATTTGCCTTCCCCATGCGCTACGTGATCGCTCCCGAGATAATCGGCACTCCGGAAGCAGAGGCGATCAAAGCAGCCTGCCCCTGCGGCGCGGTGGATCTGGAAATGCAGCCGCAAACGGAAAGAATCGAAGCTGCAGCCATTATCTGGGCAACCGGATGGCGGCCGTTCGACGCCTCCGGCATCGCCTACTACGGAGCAGGCAAGCACCGCAACGTTATCTCGAACGTCCTGATGGAACGTCTTGCATCGCAGAACGGCCCCACAGGCGGAAAGATTGCCCGGCCCTCCGACGGCCTCCCCGTCAGAAAAATCGCCTTCGTGCAGTGCGCCGGCTCTCGGGACGAAAACAACCTCCCCTACTGCTCGGGCGTATGCTGCCTCGCATCCCTCAAGCAGGCCACTTACCTTCTCGACCAGGACCCTGAAGCCGCCGTCTCCATATTTTATATAGATATCCGAACCCCGGGCAGGTTCGAGGCCTTCTTCAACAAGGTACAGGGAGACGGGCGCGTAACCCTTGTCAAAGGGAAAGCAGGAGAAATCCGTGAGGACCCCGGGACAGGAATGGTTACGGTGCAGGCCGAAGACCAGGCCACGGGCAAAGTCCTCCGCGAAGAATTCGATATGGTTGTCCTGGCAACAGGCATGGTCCCGAACATGGCGTTTGACCGAGGTCCCGCCGAAATCACCCGCGACGAACACGGCTTTGTTCCCCCGGAGGGGCAGATACCGGGCATCATCGGCGCCGGTTGCGCTCGAAGGCCCGCCGACGTTGCTTCATGCGTTCAGGACGCGACGGCCGCCGTTCTCAGGGCGGTCCAGGTTTGCAGGAGGTAGGCGATGGAAAAGAAGACCGCCGTATACATATGCTCCGGATGCGGGATAGGCGACGGCCTCGACCTGGAAGCTCTGGACACGGTTGCCGACGAATACAAGGTCAGGATCTGCCGCCGTGATCCCTTCCTGTGCTCGGCTGAAGGTCTGGGGCGGATACGTGCCGATATGGAACGAGAAGGCATTGGCCGGGCAGTCATTGCAGCCTGTTCTCAACGCGTCATGGCCGATGTTTTCAGCTTTTCTCCCGATACGATAGTCGAACGGGTAAACCTGCGCGAACAGGTGGTATGGTCCCATCCCGCCGGCAATGAAGACACGCAGATGCTGGCCGAGGATGCTCTCAGGATGGGTATTGTCCGGGCAAACGAATCGGAGCCGCCGGAGCCTTTCATGGCCGAAAGCGCCAGCAAACGCATCCTGGTGGTCGGTGGGGGACTGACCGGCATTACCGCCGCGGCTGAAACTGCAAAGGCCGGTTACGAGGTCGTGCTCGTCGAAAAAGAAGAAGAACTCGGCGGGTATATGAACCGGGTTCACCGGCTCCCTCCCGCGCAGCCGCCATTCGACGCTCTTCCGGAAACAGGCCGCAATGCGCTCGTACAGGGTCTTTCCGATTTGCCCGGCGTGACGATCTACACTGGGGCCCGGGTAGATTCCATATCCGGGGCGCCATGCATGTTCGACGTGGAGATCAGCAAAAACGGCAACTGCGCCTCGGAGCGCGTCGGCGCCATAATCCTTGCCACCGGCTCCGTTCCGTACGATCCGGCCCGGCTGGAACGCCTCTCCTACGGGACTGCCCCGGATGTCATTGCAGCCCCCCGGCTCGAGGCCATGTTCAAAACCGGGGAAGTGAAGCGCCCGTCAAACGGCGAAGCGGTGAAGAGTGTTGCTTTCATTCTCTGCGCCGGCTCCCGCGATCCGGACCACCTGCCCTATTGCTCGTCGGCCTGCTGCGTCGAATCGCTCAAACAGGCACGGTATTTCAAACAGTCCGATCCCCAGATGCCGGTCTATATCTTTTACCGGGACATGCGATCCACCGGGAGCTACGAACTCCTGTACAAACAGCTCCAGAAAGACGGCGTCGTTTTCGTTCGAGGGGATGTAACCAGTGTCGAGGACGACGGCTCCGGAGTGCTGACCGTTTCGGCCGACGACGTTCTGACGCGCTCGCCCGTGCTTTCGGAAAGCGTCGACCTGGTAGTCCTTGCCACCGGCATGGTTCCCACCTCGGCCCTAGGCGAACCCTACAAAGCCCAGGCGCCGAAAGAAGGCGAAGAGGAACAGTCACAGGTTCCTCCCGACACCATCCTCGTTTCCGGTCTTTTGAACCTTGAATACAGGCAGGGGCCGGAGCTTCCGGCGCTCCAGTACGGGTTCCCCGATTCACATTTCATCTGCTTTCCCTATGAATCGCGGCGCACGGGAATCTACCCGGCCGGGACCGTCCGTGCACCGATGGACTATGAATCGGCGAAAAGCGATGCCATGGGGGCTGCTCTCAAAGCGATACAGTGCGTGGAGATGGTCTCCCAGGGCAAGGCCGTACATCCCAGGGCCGGGGACCGGAGCTACCCGGAGTTTTTCATGCAGCGCTGCACCCAGTGCAAGCGGTGTACGGAGGAGTGCCCGTTCGGAGCGATCAATGAGGACGAAAAGGCGAATCCCCTCCCCAATCCCACCCGCTGCCGCCGATGCGGAATCTGCATGGGAGCATGTCCGGAGAGGATCATTTCGTTCAGGAATTATTCCGTGGGCATGATCGGCAATATGATCAAAAGCATCAACGTCCCGGACGAGTACGAAGAAAAACCGAGAATCCTGGTGCTCGCCTGCGAAAACGACGCCTATCCCGCCCTGGATATGGCTGGAGTTCAGCGCCTTTCCTATAACCCCTGGGTACGGTTCATTCCGGTGCGCTGCCTCGGGTCCATGAACCTCGTATGGATAGCCGATGCGCTTTCGAAAGGCATCGACGGCGTCCTGCTCCTCGGCTGCAGGCATGGCGACGACTACCAGTGCCATTTCATGAAGGGAAGCGAACTGGCCAACATCCGCATGACCAAAATCCAGGAGACATTGAACAGGCTGGTGCTCGAATCCGACCGCGTCCGCCTCGAACAGGTCTCCATTGCCGACTACAGCCGCATCCCCGGGATTCTCGACGACTTTGCCCGGAGAATCGGCGAACTCGGCCCCAACCCGTACAAGGGGTATTGATGGATGACCCGGCCCGTGCCGGAAGCTTCAGATGAAAAGGAGCAGTCGATCATGGAACCGAAGAATGTTTCCCTGGAAATGCGGGATTATATAGCCGAGATGGGGGCGGAGACCCTGAACTGGTGCATGCAGTGCGGCCTCTGCACGAACCTGTGTCCGTGGCGGCTCGTGCCCGGCCGGACGAGCGAGGAGTTCAACATCCGGCACATGCAGCGGCTCGGACAGCTTGGAATCGAAGGGTTCGAGGAGGAAAGCGTCCTGTTTGCCTGTTCGACCTGCGGAATGTGCCAGAACAACTGCCCGCGCGGTGTAAAGATCATCGACAATGTGCGGGCCATGCGGGCGAGCATCGTCGGAGGCGGGATGCCTCCGGCGGGACTGCGCCCGGTGCTTGGCAGCGCACACGCAAACGGCAATCCCTGGTCAGGGCCGCAGGAAAAGCGGACGCAATGGCAGGAAGGCCTGCAGATACCATCTTTTGGTCCCGATACCGAGTACTTCCTTTTCGTATGCTGCCATTCATGTTATGACCAGCGAAGCATGAAAATAGCCCGCAGCATCGCCCAACTCTTCCTGCGCGGAGGGGTCGATTTCGGCGTTATCGGGGCGCAGGAAAGCTGCTGCGGCGAGAGCATGAGGAAGCTGGGAGATGAGGAACTCTTCCAGAAGCTCGCGGCCTCGAACATGGAGTTGTTTGCTGCAAAGGGCGTCCGTAAGATCATTACGACCTCTCCGCACTGCCTGTGGAGCTTCAGGAACGATTACGCAGAACTCGGAGCGGAGTGGGAGGTATTCCATTACACGGAAATTCTCTCCCGGCTTGTGGCGGATGGAAAGATCGCCCCGTCGCGAAAGTCCGAGAAGAAGATCGCTTACCACGATCCCTGCTACCTCGGAAGGCACAGCGGGATATACGATTTTCCGCGGGACCTGCTGAGGGCGGTCCCCGGCATCGAGGCGATCGAACTGAGACGCTCGCGCGAGTCGAGCCTTTGCTGCGCCGGGGGAGGCGGACGCATATGGGCCGAAGTTCCCGTTGGGGAACGTTTTGCAGAACTGCGGATAAGCGATGCCATCGACAGCGGGACGCAGGTGCTCGCCACCTCGTGCCCGTACTGTGTTAATATGATGACTGATGCCTGCAACAGCCTTGGCAGGCAGAATGAACTCGAGATACGGGAACTGTCGGAAATACTTATTGACAGTCTGTGATTTCGAGAAACTCAAGGAGATCTTTAAATGCCCATCACCATGGATGCACTGAAAGAACGTGCGGTAGACTACCTGCACGCTTCGACCGAAGACGGCCAGCTCGTGATCGAGCCCTTTTGTTCCTGCGGAAGCATGCTGGACGAGAACTATCAGTGCCCGGAATGCAACCGGAAATGCGACTGCAAATTTGTCGCCTGTGAGGACCCTCAGGCCCTGGCCATCGTTGAGAAGCTCATTGCCGGGAATCCGTCCTTTCGGAATTTCGAAGCATCATTGATCGACAAATAAGAAGGAACCAGGGAAAATGCACGCGCCCAATTCCGCGGAAAAAGAGCTGCTCACCGATGTCAGCCCGTTTCATTTTGCATGTCACGACGCTTTGCCCTGCTTTACCCAGTGCTGCAAAGACGTCAATATCTACCTGACCCCCTATGACGTACTGCGGTTGCGCAACGTTTTGAACCTCGGTTCAGCCGAATTTCTGGCGAAGCACACCCAGCATTTTCTGGCAAAAGTCACAAATATACCCGTCGTCCAGTTGTTGATGGACCAGCAGACACTCTACTGTCCTTTCGTTGCCGGGTCGGGCTGCCAGGTCTACGAAAACCGCCCGTGGGCATGCAGGATGTTTCCGCTGGACTTGTCTCCGCTTGACGGCAAATATCATCTGATCGCCGGCAAAGAACGGTGCATGGGGCTATTCGAGCGGGGAAACCGCACGGTTGGGGAATGGCTCGAAAACCAGGGCATCACTCCATACACCGAAATGGAAAGAGAGTACCAGGCGGTCGTTCCGGAGCGATTCCGGCCCGGAGCGGCCATGAACGAAGGACTGGGCAGGGTGCTTTTCCTGGCCTACGACCTTGATCGATTCTCGGAACTCCTCAAAAACAACGCCTTCCGGAAATTGTACGACGTCGATGAAGAGATGCTCCAGCGCGTTCGGGAAGACGGCGAAGAGATGCTCAGGCTCGCGTTCCGGTATATCAGGGCTCAGATGAACGAGCTGTACCCGGTGCTTTGAGGAGAACAGGAATCTACATGGAAATCAGGGAAACCGCACCGGAAAATATTCAAAAGAAACTTCAGCCATTGAGCGACGGAGGATTCAGGTTTGCATGCCACCCCGGAGTGCCCTGCTTCACCGAGTGCTGCCGTGATCTGAAGTTGCTGCTGACCCCGTACGATATTATCCGCCTCAAGAACCGGCTTGGCCTGTCATCCGGAGAATTTTTGGACCGCTACGCCGACTGCGCTTTCGATGAAGGCCGGGATCTACCCATGCTCTATCTGCAGATGAACGCCGACGAGCGCCGCACCTGCCCTTTCGTTTCCCCCAAGGGATGCACGGTGTACGAAGATCGCCCTTCGGCCTGCCGCATCTATCCAATAGCGCGTGCATCCCGCCTGCATCGGGTGCACGGCACGGTGCTGGAAAACTATTTCGTCCTCCACGAGGACCATTGCAGGGGATTCGAAGAGGAAAAATTCTGGACCACGGAAGAGTGGTTAAGCGACCAGGGGTTGAAGGCTTATTACGAGTCCAACGATCTTTGGATGGAAATCATCACGCACCCGCGTCTCAGACAGGCTTCTCTTCCTGCAAAACAGCAACAAATGTTTTATCTTGCCAGCTTCAACTCCGATAAATTTAAAGAGTTGATCTTCGGCGGCCGATTTCTAAGTTTGTTCGACATATCCGAGGCGGAAATCGAAGAGATCAAGTCGGACGAAGCAGCGCTTCTCAGGCTTGCATATAAATGGATGAAGTTCTCTCTCCTCGGCGAACCCGCTCTCAAGCCGAAGCAACACGGACAAGGATGATAATCAGGGCATCCGGCCCCTTGGAATGCTATCATATGCTTACCTCATGCTCGTCACTCCGACACAAGTCGGAAGCCGGTCCCCTTTCCCGTTGGCCTTCCGGACCCCGCCGTTCACCGGGGTGACGGCCCTGGTGGATCAGTTTTAAGACCGGCATAATTGCCGGCCCCCCGGACGCATTCTTTCGTTTTCTTCAGAGTCGCTTTGGATTTCCTGTTCTGTGAGGCTGATGTGCTGCCGAATTTGATTCTGATTCCATTGGTCGTTGCCGCAGTTCTCTTCTCTTCCGTCTGTTCGCAGGCGAAAGAGCAAAAAGGTGAGAACAAAGCCTGCGCCGCTAAAATCCAGTTTGACGATCTGCAGATCTCCACAACTCCGGAATCCCAGGACCGGGGCTACATCCTGCAGTTCTCTCGGGACGGCAGCGCTTTGATGGCGCAGGAGTGCGCTTTCAAGGTGCATAAGCCGGAAATCGTCGAGGGATTCCCGCTCAAGGAATGCCGATCTCTTTTCACCTATTGTTTCTCCGGGGGCGCCCACTGCTGCATGACTGTTACCCTTGCAACCCATTGCGGCCCCAGGCATTTCCTGAATACCATCGATTTCGCCCATTCCGATGCCCGGGTCAAGTTCGTTGATGCCGACAAGAACGGGACAAAGGAAATCAAAGTCATCGACTGGCAATTTGCCTACTACGGCCCGGAAGGCTCCGAACTCCAGCTTTCCTTCGTGGACTCTCCTCCACTCACCCGCCTGCTCGTTTACGGCAAGGAGGGCTGGCGAGTCGATCGGATAGGAGAATTCGTGCGCTTTTACGCCGACCTCTGCAACTCTGCCAGGCAGGAAGCCAGGACGAGCCGCCGGGGAAAGACCTACCCCGCCCGTACCGCCGGCAAAGCCATCAAGGCCGCTTATTACTGCCTGATGGCCGGAAAGCCCTCCGGAGAAGCCCTCGAAGTGCTGGACCGGCTTTTGCCCCAATCCTGGAAACCGGAGTCGGGAAAAATCATCGAGGACATCAAACGTTCCGCCACCGAATTCAACCCGATCGAATCGGTCGAATGACAAACCTCCCGCTGCGACACGACCCGTGGCTTTCTTTTTTGGCCAAATCCCCCTTTCGATCCGCCATTTGATTGAACAAATATCGCAACACGATTACAATGCAGCGCGCATTATGATGGGAACCGAGTTGCAAAACGTTCCCTCGGGTATTTATTTTAAGGACTATATGACTCAGGTTTGGGCCAGCTCGCTGCATGAAAATATTTACAACCGAAGCTATTGTTCTCACTACTCGCGATCATGGCGAATCTGACCGCCTGGTGACGTTCCATACGGCGGATCTCGGCAGACTCAAGGGGATAGCAAAGGGGGCGCGGAGGAGCAAGAAGCGATTCGTAAACACTTTTGAGCCGTGCAGTCTCGTTGAACTGGAATGCCGGGAGAGAAACTCTTTTTTCTGGATAGAAGCATGCAAGCTGGTCGAGCCTTATCTTCCTATGCGTGCCGATATAGAAAGATGGGCAAATGCGGCGCTGCTTTCCGAAGTCATCCTGGAGATGGTCCCCGAAGGCGAGTCGCAACCTGAGGTCTTCCTTCTGCACAAAGAGACTCTCGGCAGGCTTGAAAAAGACAAGGACCCCCAGAATGTGGTATTGTTGGCGCTTCTGCGCTTCCATTTCCTCATGGGCTACATGCCCGAACTGGACTGCTGCATGATTTGCGGCTGCGGGCTGAAATCTGCGCGGAAATGGTATTGGCAGGCCGGCAGTGGAAGGCTTGTATGCTCGAACCACTCCTGTTCCCATACGAGCTATACCGCCCTGGACCTGGGAAGTCTCGCGCTCATTCATCATTCCAGAACGATCCCGCTGGACAAGCTCTGGCGGTTGCGAATACGCCAGGAGGCAAAAATGCCCCTGCTCAGAGGACTTCTCGGTTGGATAGGCCAACATACCGGGAGAGAAATCCAAAGCTTGAAAGTGTTGGAACAGATCCTGGCGCCAGGCGCAAGAGTCGGCGTTTGTTCGGGCAATGGAAGAACTCGGTTTGAAAATTCCAATCTTTACGACTCTACTACGGGACCGAATGGATTTGTAGTCGGCTCTCCGGAAAGCATGAAATAAGGGACAGATATGGAGTGGATCAGCCAATTCGAGGGAATTGCACACAATTCCCCTGTCCTCGCTCTCGGCCTCGCGTATCTCGGGGGAGTCCTGGCCAGTTTCACGCCCTGCACCTACCCGATGATGCCCATAACCGTCGCTTTTATCGGCGGAAAGGCAAAAGGCAGCAGAACCAGAGGATTTTTTCTTTCAGTTTTCTACGTATTGGGACTTGCTATCGTTTATTCCTCCCTGGGCCTGTTCGCCGCGCTTACGGGAGAAATGTTCGGCGCGCTTACGGCAAGCCCGTGGGCTTACCTGGCGGTCGGCAATATCTGCCTGTTCTTCGGCCTGGTGATGCTCGAAGCCGTCCCCCTTTCTCCTCCCGCTTTTTTGAACAAGTGGAAGGTCAAGGAGTTTTCGGGACATGACATCTTTACCAGCATTCTGCTGGGTGGAGCCTCCGCACTGGTGGTAAGCACCTGCACCACGCCCATCCTGGGGGTGCTCCTGACGATCGTTGCTACAACCCATAAGCTCGCCTGGGGCGTTGGAATGCTCTTCGCCTTCTCATACGGCCTGGGCAGCCTGGTGATAATAGTCGGCACATTCACGGGGATACTGACTTCGCTGCCGCGCTCCGGAATATGGATGCTCCGGGTCCAAAGGATTTTCGGTGTCCTCATGATCCTCGCGGCAGAATATTTCCTCATCAAAACTGGAGAATTTTGGATATGAACTCTGAGAGAAACAAGAAAGTCCTGGCTTTGCTTGTCCTTTTTGTTTTTGCCCTGACCATGAACCTCTTCTCCGTTCCGGGGACAAAAGTCAGAACTCAAGCTGCATTTGCGCAGGAGGCGCCTGCCCCTGCTCCCGATTTTGAACTCCCGGATTTGAACGGCACGAAGTTTAACCTCAGCAAATACAAGGGCCAGGCGCCGGTGCTGCTCTATTTTTGGGCGACATGGTGCCCGTACTGCATGGCGGTGAGGCCTGCGGTGATTAACTTGCGCAAGGGAACCCCCAAGACCGATCTCGAAATCCTTGCGATCAATGTCGGCGGAGGAGACTCGCTGGCCAAGGTGAAGAAGTTCGAAGAGGCTCACCCGGCGCCCTATACCGTTCTCTATGACGGGGAAGGTAAGGCGATCCGGCCTTATCGCGTGCAGGGAATTCCCTATTTCGTCCTAATCGATAAAAATGGGATGATAAGATATCACGGAAATGAATTGCCCCGCGATCCCCTCGGAATGGTCAAATAGCAAAGAGGGGCGCTAGAAAGTCGGCTTCATGAAAGATGTTCTGACTGTGATCATGGCTGGGGGAAGAGGTCAGCGGCTCATGCCGCTCACCCAGGACCGGTCCAAGCCCGCGGTTCCCTTCGGAGGCATTTACAGGCTGATCGACATTCCGCTCAGCAACTGCATCAACTCCCAATTATACAAGATCCTGATCTTCCCGCAGTACAAGTCCCAGTCACTTGTGGACCACATCGAGGAGGGCTGGAACATCTTCTCGGGCGATCTGGGGCATTATTTGCGAATAGCCGCCCCCCAGCAGCGCATGGGAACGGAATGGTATCGCGGCACGGCCGACTGCGTTCGTCAAAATCTCTACCTGATCGAACGGGAGCGGCCGCGCTACGTTCTTATTCTCTCCGGCGACCACGTCTACAAGATGGACTATGCCGCTTTCCGCCAGTACCATGAAAAAGTGGGGGCCGATGTGACCGTCGGCCTTCTCGAGGTGGACCGTTCGCAGGGCCACGAATTCGGCATCGCTGAAGTGGACAACAACTTCCGGATTCGCGCCTGGGCGGAAAAGCCCCACGACCCCAAACCCATGCCTGACGACCCCGATCGCTGCCTTGCCTCCATGGGGATCTATCTTTTCCGTACCGATCTCCTGCTGGATCTTCTGCACAAGACCGATGACGACGATTTCGGCGGCGACATAATTCCCAAGATCATCAGCGATCTGAAAATCTACGCGTATCCATACAGGAGGTTGAACCAGATCCGAGATTATATCCATATGGTCGATCCGGACGGGGTCAGGCGCCTGCAACTGGTGGAAAGCACCCGGGATTCCCAGTACTGGCGCGATGTCGGGACTCTCGACTCATACTGGAACGCCAACATGGATCTGACAGGGATCGATCCTTTCTTCAATCTCTATGGAACCCTCTGGCCTATACGCACTCTTCAGCGCCAGTACCCTCCGGCAAAATTCGTGTTCAACCAGCCCGACCCCAGTCAGCCCCGCACGGGCATGGCTGTAGACTCCGTGGTATCCCACGGCTGCATCATCAGCGGAGGAACCGTCAGGAGTTCGGTCCTTTCCTATAATGTGACCGTGCGGAGCTGGGCTACCGTCGACGAGTCGGTAATCATGGACGACGTCGAAGTGGGCAGGTACTGCAGAATCAAAAAAGCGATCATCGATAAGCACAATACTATCCCTCCTCATACGGAGATCGGCATCAATCCGATGGCCGACCGCGAACGGTTCACGGTTACACCGAGAGGAATTGTGGTTGTGCCGAAGGGATACTTCTCCAAGGGGGCATGACCTGCCCGACTACGTTTCATTTTCCCTGAACAATATCGACTCAAGGCCCCGCCGATCCCGGCGGGGCCTTGTTTTTCGTGCTTCCCGCGCTTCTTGAATAGCGCGAAAACATTCTTATTACTTTAAGATAAAGGAGTGAATTCGCAAGTTTAAGGAGTAGCCAATGCCGAGAGGAGCAAGTCCAAAACGCGAACGCGAGTACGAAGAGCTGAAACAGGACTTCCGGAAGGAGGGACGCTATAAAGGCAGGGAAAAAGAAGTGGCATCCCGGATAGTGAACAAGCAGCGCGCCCGGTTCGGCGAAACGCAGGAAGAAAAGGAACGTGACAGGAAGGGACTGTCCTCGGACAGGAATCTCCCGATCCCGAACTACGACCACCTCACCGTTCCCCAAGTTCAGCAGAAAATAAACT
>JAEZXS010000294.1 GCA_023442755.1 Pseudomonadota bacterium
GGATAGTTCCGTTCAGTTCCATGAACTTTGGCAACGTACTGGCAATCGGTACGGCGAATCCCTTTACCGGCCTGGAAAACGGCGGCTGCGAAGTCTTGATCGGGCAGAAGCGCTAGCTGGCGGGGGCCGGAGGTCCGGGATGGTTTGGGTCTCGCGATCTGGCAACCTACTGGAAGAGAAGTGAGAAGGAAAGGGCAGAAAAGGATAAAAGTTTCTGCCCTTTTTGTATTGGCATCCAGGTTTCATCATAGTCAAAAAAGGAAGAGAGAGTCAGGAGGAGGGGGAACCTGACTCTCTCATGGAGGAGGAAAGATTTTCTTTCCAAAACTAATGATAACCTGTCGGCCAACAGATTTTAAAGTGCCTGAATCCAAATTTTAGAAAAATTTCTGCTCACTTATATTCCGGCCTCCAGAGTGCGGGAGAATCGCAAAGCGCCAATGCAGCCTGCAGTCCCAGCGAACCAATGACCGGGAAACACTGAGAGGTAGCAGGCAAATGGCAACCAGGAATGCCTACTTGTTATCGCGTAGGAAAATTTGAGAAGGTCATTGCCGGTTCGCGCAAAGAACCTATTTTTAGACCAGGCCGGTGAGAAACCGGCAGCCTGTCAGAATCATCCTGAAGAGTTCCTATGATTTTCCGGTGGTGAAACATGTTTTCAAAATTAGGTCGAGGAATTCGCCGAATGCTGGCGGCTGCTGCAATCGGGTATGCTGCGCTCGTACTGGTGGTCTATTGCCTGCAGGATCGACTCCTTTACCACGCTGATAGAGAGGTCATTTCCACGCCGCACGATGCGGGACTGAGTTATGAAGCGATTACCTTCAAAGCCTCCGACGACGTCGATCTGAGCGGATGGTACGTTCCGTCCCGGGGGGCCGCTACGGTTGTACTCTTCTGCCATGGGAACGAGGGAAACCTTTCCGGTACATTGCGGCAGGTGAGGCTCTTCAGCCGGATAGGCGTCAATGCCTTCTTTTTTGACTATCGCGGATTCGGGAACAGCGGGGGGGAGCTGAGCGAGGATGGGACCTACAGGGATGCGGAGGCGGCCTGGAATTTTCTGACCGGGAAGAAAAAAATCCCCGCCGAGCGTATAGTCATAGCAGGTGAGTCCCTTGGCGGTGCGGTTGCGGCCTGGCTGGCCGGAAGGCACAATCCGGCAGCGCTCATTCTCGATTCGACTTTTACCTCTCTTCCCGACCTGCTC
Organism: Pseudomonadota bacterium; assembly: GCA_023442755.1. Taxonomy (GTDB): domain Bacteria; phylum Desulfobacterota; class Syntrophobacteria; order Syntrophobacterales; family Syntrophobacteraceae; genus SbD1. Next base: position 1,214 of record JAEZXS010000294.1, read on the forward strand.
GGCCAACGTTACCCTTATCTGCCGTTGAAACACATCCTGCAATTCAGATACAGCACGTGCGACTTCCTGCCGGATGTAAAATGCCCGGTGCTTATCATCCACAGCTGCGACAACAAGATTGTCCCGTACAGCCACGGATGCCGCCTCTACGACCTGGCCCCCGGGGATAAGGAATTCCTGGAGGTCCGGGGCGGCTCCGAAAACGGCAGCCTGGCGCCGGGGGATTCCTACGCAGCAGGAATAAAGGAATTCCTTACCGGGCATGTTAAATGCCTCTCCCCTGAATAGTCCCGCAGCGCATGAATGATGCCTGGTTGTTTATGGAAAATTGGCAATAATATGGCTCATCTCCAGATGAGTCGTTCATCATTTCATTCAAGAAAAGGGGGCATGGTGTCGAATGATAAAGTGAATTCATCGTGAAGGAGCGGAGATGCGGCTGAAACACCATTGTGGTATCTGGAAAATTTCGATAATCCTGTTTGCGATCATTCTTGCGGGCTGTCAGACAGCGGGGCCGGGAGTGGCGGCGCTGTCCGGCGTGATGAATGAGGATGACAGAATCCCTCTGCGCAGTATGGGCAGTGGAAAATGGAACGCCAGGCATGTCGCCGTTTCATATAATTACATGAAAGACGAGGGCGTCTTAGGGATGTCGGGTTTGGTCACGTTCAGCGAGAAAGTGCAGTACGATTTCACCGCGGTGAAGTATCTGCATGCCGAGCTGATTTTTGCAGACGAGCGCGGGCAGGTGATCGATTCCAGGGGCCTGTTGAGTTCGGGGCAGGGCGGATTCGATCCGATCGAATTCAATCAGAAGGTTCCAATTCCGCCGCAAGCGGCTTTCTTCGCCTTCGCATACAGCGGCGAGCTGCAGCTGAGCGACCATGTGATGGGCAGCAGCAGCGGGACAGCGATCTGGGGCTATCCTGTGAACAGGTAGACTGCCCTAGAAATAAATCGCATAGCGCCCCCGCAGGCTTACGATCAGTTCCGGATCGGGCCGAAACTCAACGGGCGGAGGGCTGGGCAGGGGAAGGCCGAGTTCGGGGAACGGCGTTTCGCTGACTTTCATATTGTATGCTTTGACCATGAGCGTTTCGAGATTGACCGCATCAGCTATATTGTAGGCGAGCAGCGTTTCCAGCGCACGCTGATTTCCGGTTGACGCGTATTCCTCCCACAGCAGGACGGCAAAGTAGCCGTCCACGCCGTCCAACTCGTTTCTGTCCAGTCCGAGTTGTTTCTCACATCCTTTCAATCCGCCCTTGTATCCCAGGCTGTGAAGCAGGAAACGCAGGTCGATATGAACCTGGTCGACACGGATGCCGAAATAGTTGCGAATGAAGGGCAAATCGAAACAGCTCCCGTTATAGGTAATGAGGAGCTTGTAATTCGCCAGGTCGTCCGGGAAGCGGTCGAGGTTCTGTCCGTGTATGTAATGGAAAACCGTATTTCCATCATAGAGCGCTACAGTGGTGATATGGTCGTTCGGGCCGCCAAGGCCGGTAGTTTCGATGTCTAGATAGGCGGCGCAGCCCCGAAAGGCGGCATACAGGCGCCAGAGGAACTGTGCGGGAAGCGCGTCGGCGAAAAAGCCGGGGGTGCAGTTGGAGAGGTATTCCCGGCTATCGGAAAGACAGGCACGGAGTTTCTCCCATTTACGGCGGCTGAAGGGAAGCGGGGAACATCCTTCGGCGCAGAAACGATCCCAGGAGTGGAAGCCGTTGGCCCACAGGGCACATTCGGTTTTAAGGCCGACACCGGGCAGATGAATGAAGGTCTTTTCGAGCAAAACGTTCTCCAGGTCAGAAGTTAGGGCTGGACAGGTATTTGGAAAGCGCCTGCCTGACGGCGTCTACAAACAAGCAAAACATCTCCGGCGCGGGGAGCGCGCGGCCGGGCGGTGTGAGATCGCAGAACATAAGGGCGCGGAGACTTCGCGTGATCTCGAGTTGTACGCCGGCTCCAGAGCGGCAGCGATTGCAGAGGTTTGTCTTACCCGCTCCCCGGTATCTCGGGTCGCTGTCGACAACAAATTCATAGCTCGAAAGCCGGTCGGCAATCTCCCGGCGCACTTCGGCTGCCAGGCCGCCTACGTAGACGACGGGGTCCGATCCCGAATGTCCGTGGACTGTAAGGACAAGATCGGAATTTGCGGCTATTGCCAGTGCATCCGGTTCGTCAAAGCGGGTGCTTGTAATATGGAGCGTCCTGTTGTGAAGTTGCCTGATCCCCTCGAAGGCATAGAAACTGTATTCCAGCCCGGCAATAGCTCCGGCAAGTTCCGATGTGCCGGGTTCGATGTCTCCGCCATGCGGGGCCATGACGGCAATGGGTGACTTCCGGACTTCCTGCAAAATGCGGTAATCGCGACCGGCTGTCTCGGATTTTTGCAGCTCTGAAAAATCGGTATAGACCATTGCTACCCGCACAGATGGGCTTGTACCCATGACTTTGTAGTAGATTGACCCGGAAGCGGGGTTCGATTGTTGTGATGATAGCCCGGCAAAGACCGGGTATTCAAGCTGTTTTTGCCGGCTATGCGCTGATGCGCGGCGGGGAGAAGAAGCGGCGGCACTATTTGGTAGCCGCCGCTGTTGTGATTACTGCACCGTTTCTTGTTGCGTGGTTCCGGGAGAGGTCTTCATACTCTGCGATTCCCCGGAGGCGCCGGTTCCCTTTTGGGTTTCGCTGGGGTTCATTTTGCCGGACATCCGCGGGCAGTCGGGACATTGGGGGCATCCCGTATCCGCAGACGAACGCATCTTTCCCTGCATACGCTTTCCATGACGGCTTCGGAACATCTGCTGCATCTCTTTGCGCTGCGCTACCATTTCGTTGAGCAGATCGGACATTGCAGTGAGCTTGGCGTCACCGGTTGCCGAGTTCATTGCGGCGGTCTTCTGGTCCAACCGCTGGTCCATTTCTTTGAGTTTCTCTACCTGTTGCTTATGCCAGGCCTTCCAACTCTCGCTCTTGGTTTTGTCGGTCTTGGCCTTCACCTTGTGCAGCTGGGGATTGCCAACTCCCGGCGACTGCTGCGCAAGAAGCGCTGACGGCAGTCCCAGTCCAAGTACGAGCAACAGGATCAGAAAAAATCTTTTCATTTATTCTCTCCTTCGTTCAGAAAATTTATTCGGTAGTCATGTAATAAAGTGTGCCCTCCAAGGCAATGCACCACAAATGTAAGATAATCATCGAGCAGTCCCAGACATTTGCGAATTAGCGCTGGGTTGGAAGGCAAGGGGTAAGGATTATTCTTTTGCGAGGAGAGACAATATGAAGGACGGCGCCGGAACCGGGCAGCGTCGATCGGCCTCGGTTCCGGCATGCTGGTGAATGGGGTGCGACAGCCTAGTCGTTTCTCCTTCCGAACAATCTGAGCAGGAGGAGAAAGAGGTTTATAAAATCAAGGTAGAGCTTGAGGGCTCCCATCACGGCACCCCTGCGCTCTTCTTCCGATCCGGAAAACCCGGCGTAGGCCATCGCCTTGAGCTGTTGCGTGTCATAGGCAGTAAGCCCGACGAAGACAATGATTCCGGCGTAGGTAATGAGCCAGTAGATCATTGGGCTGTTCAAGAAGAGATTGACCAGGGAGGCCAGGATGACGCCGATAAGCCCCATCGTGAGAAAACCGTTCCACGAGGTAAGGTCGCGCTTGGTCGTATACCCGTAGATGCTCATTATCGCGAAGGTCCCGGCTGTGACAAAGAACGTGCTCGCAATGGATGCACGTGTATAGACGAGAAAGATGGCGGACAGGGTAAGGCCGTTCAGAAAGGCGTAGATAAAGAACATGAGCGCCGCTGTGGTTGAACTGAGCCTGTTGATTGCCGCGCTCAGGGCGACCACAATACCGAGTTCGGCGATGATCAGAACCACCAGCGTCAGGGGATTTCCGAATATCAACTGGAGCAATGCGGGACTGTTAGCCGTGAAGAGCGAGGTGAGCGCTGTCAGGGCCAGACCGAATGCCATCCAGTTGTAAACGCGGCGGATAAACTCGCTCTGGACCGCGACGGCACGGTCTCTTTGCATGTATGAACCTCTTTCCATCAAAAGTCCTCCTTCCATGAGGGCGCGAGCAGTATTATAGTCTTAATCCATGTCTGATTTTCCATTTGTCATTATACCGTTTTGGGATCCTTCTGCGCAATGGCCATAATCATCCAGGGGTATAACGGCGCCCCGGGCGGGAGTTAACGTGAAAGAGCTTTCCGAATACCGCAGTGAATTTCCGATTACGCGCAAGTTTGTATTCTTTAACCATGCTGCGATATCAAGTCCACCTTCGCGAGTGGTGCACGCCGTGTGCGACCTGTTTCATGAGTTCAGCGGAGAAGGTCTGACACGCTATTCCCGGTGGATGAAGCGTATCGAGAAGACGCGGGGACTGTTCGCGCGATTGATCAATGCGGACCCGGATGAGGTGTGTTTCACGGGAAATACTTCCGAGGGATTGGGCATCATTGCCGGTGGCATTGAGTGGAAGCCCGGCGATCGGATTCTCGTTCCGGTTCCCGACTTTCCTTCCAATGTATATCCTTGGACCAATCTGGAGCGGTTGGGAGTCAGTGTCGATTTCTTTCCCAAAAACAACGGCCGGTTCACGCCCCATGACATAGCAGCCGTCCTGTGGCCGGGGACGAGGATGGTAGCCGTGAGCGCCACTGACTTTTCCACGGGCTTTCGTTGTGACTTGGAGGCATTGGGAGAACTTTGCTCTTCCAAAGGCGTACTCCTGTGCGTCGACGCCATTCAGAGTCTTGGGGCCGTGCCCCTGGATGTCAAAAGATGCGGCATTCACTTTCTTGCCAGCGGGGCGCACAAGTGGCTTCTCGCAACCATGGGCATCGGCGCCCTGTATGTATCTGATACGGCAAAAGACCTCGTTCGGCCGGTCCGCGTGGGATGGCGCAGCGTCGAAAACGAAGAAGACTTCTATAACCTCGATCTGAAACTCAAGCCGGATGCGCGCAGATTCGAGAGCGGCACATTGAACGTTTCCGGGATAGCGGCTTTGGAAACCGCCCTGGATATGCTCCTTGAGATAGGGATCGAGAGGATTTTCGAACGCATCCTGGCATTGAACGACATCCTCATGGAAGGGCTTGCCCGAAGGAATCTCCGAGTAGTGAGTCCGACGGAGCGCGAGCACCGCTCGGGCATTCTGAGCTTCACGCCGGAAGACGCCGGCCTGCTTTTCCGGTATTTCCTCCATAACGGCGTACTTGTTTCCCAACGGGGAAGGGCCGTCCGGCTTGCCCCGCATTTCTACAACGATGAAAGCGACATAGAAAGATTCTTCAAGGCGCTCGACGCGTACGAGGCGAAATAGGCTGGGGCTCAGGCAGGAAGAACGGCATTGTAAAAATTGAACCAGTTTTGGCCCATAATCTTGTGGACGCTCTCTTCAGGATACCCCCTGGATAGCATGATCGCAGCGAGATCGGGAAGCCTGGAGATGTCCTCCATGCCGGCGTTTACCGAATGAAAGCCGCAAAAGTCGGTTCCCACGGCGATGCCGTCGGTTTCGAAGGACTGGGCGATCCAATCGATGTGACTGAACATGTCCTCTATGGTGGCTCTGCCGTCGGGCGAAAGCATTCTGGGGTCGGCCGCGACGCCAATTACGCCCCTGCGTTCCAGAATGATGCGGATTTGTTCTTTGGAGAGGTTCCGCGGCGTGTCGCAAAGGGCGCGCACCCCTGTATGCGATGAGAGCAGCATCCCCTCATGCAGCCTGATCAGATCATTGAAGCCTGGTTCGGCGAGGTGGGCAACATCAAAGGCAAATCCGTTTCGCCCCAATTCCTGCACCAGGTCCCTGCCCATGCGCGTGAGGCCGTTCGGGAAAAGTATGGTGTTCCCGTCCCCAAGCCTGTTCCTGCCCATGTGCGTCAGACCCACAGACCTGATGCCCGTTCTGGCCAGCAGGTCCCTGTCGAGTTCGACAAGGCCGTCGGCGTTTTCGACCAGCCATATCATTCCAGGCTTCTTCTCTTTCCGGCAATTTTCAAGGTCGGAACGGGATAATATATGCTCAAGTCCGGTCAAATACTTATCGGCCCTGCTGATGAGCGTCTCCAGGAAACGCACCGAAGAGCCGTCCCCATTGCAGGTATCGGGGCAGTACAATGCGGTCACAAGAACGAGTACGTTTGCATCCGCCATCTTCGCAAGAGTAACCGGGAGTTCGTTCAAGTTCTCGAATGGGGTGTCGGGAAAATCGTTACTCATTTGGTAGAGCAGGTCGACATGTCCGTCGATGATATAAGGCCGGCTGTTGGGAAGGGAGGAATGCATGGATTCGCGTGTGTCTCCTTGGTCATAAAATAGGGCCGGAATTCCGTCGCGGGTTTCCCGGCCCCGTAAGACTCAACTGTCGGTTATCTCCGGACCGGAGATTCTGTCGGTGCGTGTCAGCTCGGTACCACATGATTTCGCGGTGCCTCGTGAACAGCCGGAGCCGACAATTTCTTTTCGACATCCTTCAACTGCAGCATCACTCTCACCTCCTCTCATTGTTGCCTTTCGGAATACGATCCGGGAGGAGCAGGAACAAATCGCTCAGAACCCGGGCCGCTTCCGCACAGAGACGCGAGAATTCCGCGATCTCAGTTTCTGCGCCATATTTGGGGTAGAGATCGGCAGCAATGGCATCGATTTCCCTGGTGCCGTTGCAGAGTTTCAGGAAATCCACTCCGAATTCATTGATTTCCTTTACATCTATCTGACCTTGTAACTGCCTGAAGATTAAGAAGGTTTCCGATTTCTCATACTGCTCGGCAAATCGGCCGCATTTCGACCCCACAATAATCATTGGCAGATTGTATGTAAATCTTTCAACCAGAACGCCCTCGTTTCGAAAGGGTTTGAAATCGGCTGCCCGGCTGAGATCGACATTAATGCAGCTGTCGGACATTTCAAGTTTCCCTGCTTTGAGAAGGCATGTTTCATACCGAATAATCTCTGGAATGTAGGTGCGCGTGAGTGCAGTCTTTCTGTCAAGCAGACCGGCGGCGAAGGTCTCGAAATGCGCGAAACAGTTGTGAGGCGTGATGGCGCGAACCCCGGTTTTTTCCTCGATATGGCGGAGGAAAGTAAAGAAAAGCTCCGTCACGGGATATTCGAGTTCAAGGTGCAGCAGCATGAAGGAACGCGGGTACAAAGTGGCCGGGATTGAAAAGTAGCTGGCAATGTCGTTCAAATCGCGGAGAGGCGCAGCGGGACAGGGCAGATTGTAGAAGCTGCAGAAGATGTCAGGGTTCGCATCGATGATCGCATCGTCTGAAGCAAGCCTCTTGCCGTCATCGAACTCGATGCCGAGCGAGAAGTAGGTATCGATCTCACGCTTGAGAAGACCGGAAAACCGGTTGTACAGGTCTGTCCCTGGCAGAATGGTGGCCATCTGCACAAGGATGTTGGTGCTGCCCGAAATGGCGGATTGCAGGGCAAGTGTCAGAGTGTCCTCGACGTCTTCGATCTGCTCCTCAGGAAAGCCGATGACAAAACTAAGGGTAGGCACGATGCCATTGGCCGTTGTCTCGCTCACTCTCCGGAGGAGCAGGTCGCGGTCGATCTTTTTTCGAATGAAAGAAAGGGTTTCCCTGGACCCGGAATCGATACCATAGCACATGGATTCGCAGCCGGCTTGACGCATGAGCTTCAGAAGCCCGGCGTCGACAGTGTCGAGCCTCGAGATGCAGTACCAGGGAACATGGTGAAGCCCCTCGTCGATCATCCGGCGACAAAAATCCTCGGCAAAAGCCCTGCTTGCGGTAAACTGATCGTAGGCAAGCAGGAAACACTCCGCTCCGAATTCATCCCTGAGGTTTCTCATTTCTGCAATGAGCCGCCCGATGGAAAACGTGCGTGAACGGCGGTGCCAAAAGGGGGACTGCGAACAGTAGATACAATGGTGCGGGCAGCCCCTGCCGACCTCGAGAATGGCAATGGCGCGGCGAATCTCGCAGACGTCCCTGTAGACGCCGGGCGGCGGCACGAAGCTGTAGTCGCTGTAGGGGAGCGAGTCCAGGTCCTCGACCAGGGGACGATCGGGATTGCGCACCACACGGTCGTCATTTCTGAAAGTGATCCCTTCGATGCGGCCCAGATCGGCGTTGTCTTCGAAACCTCTCACCAACTCGGGGAAGGTCAGCTCTCCCTCGCCCCGAACTATTGCATCGACGAAGGGAAAGCGCTGCAGGGTAAGCTCATCGGTAAAAGCGGCATTATGGCCGCCGAAAACGATTCGGACGGCAGGGCTGGTCTTTCTGATATCCTGAGCGATGCGAAGGGCAGGAGGGTACGTCGTGCACTGCACGGAAAAGGCGGCCAGGTCGGGTTTGAATTCGAGAACTTGCTCCGAGCATTCCCTATAGATATTCCGCCCCATGTGGATGGTTTTTTGCCGGATAGCCAGGGGAAAATCGAAAATCCGAACATGATGACCGGCGCGTTTCAATATGGTTGCAAGATTGATGAGTCCCAGGGGAGGCAGGTTGTAGAGAGGTTCGAAGTAGAATGGGGGAAAGACCAGTGCAACCTTCACCTTCTTTGTCTCCCTTCTGGGTGTCCGGATCGATTCTGACAATGTTACGAAGACGGCCCTCCGAAGTCAAACGGGAAGATTTTCATTATCGATTAATTTACTTCGCGCCGGATCGGACCTAATTTTCACGAAGAACTTATCCCTTACGCTCATTCCTGATTTCATCATTATGGTCTGGAAGATATGCTCATCTATAGAAGTCCGACACGCCTGATCGGTACGAAGTCAGCCCTGTCAAGGGTATTGGAGGCCGCAAAACGGACCTGCTCATTGGGCCGCTCCAGTCGAGAGTCGGCTCGTGAAGCCCTGATCGATTTCGGGGAAATCGAGTCGGGAGTTGCCGATGTACTTTGCCCTGAGTTCGATGAGACTCACTCTATCCTAGGCGCATTTCGACATTCGGGACGACTGGCCGGCAGGATATTCAGCTTCGTATGCAGACAAGACATCGAAAACTCCCGGAATTTTCTAGCAGAATTCGAGGAAAGTGTGCAGAAGCTTCTGTGCCGGGCACTGCCGGAAAAGATCCGGGTTTCGGTGCCTGAGGGATATGCATACTATGCGCTCTACCCCGAAATGTATCTTCTGGCGGCATGCAGGTTTTTTGGCGAACACCGGCCAGGGGAAGCGGTGTGCATAGGAATCAGGAGCATTGGCGCGAGCCTGTGTTCTGCGGTGTGCGGCGAGCTGGAAAATCTTGGTTGCACGACCCATTCCCTGTCAATACGTCCACACGGCCATCCCTTCGAGAGGCGTGTGGATTTGGGGCCCGAACTGCAGAAATTTATCGCCGGCCGCAGGGAGCTGCCCTTCCTAATCATAGACGAAGGACCGGGCCTGAGCGGATCATCCTTCTGCAGCACGGCGGAAAAGATTGCGTCGATGGGAATTCCGGACCACGGAGTTTTTCTTTTCCCGAGCTGGCAGCCGGACGGAACGGGCTTCATTTCGGAAAAGGCACGCAGAACCTGGCCTCGCTGGAAAAAGTATTCGGTCTCCTTTGAGGAAATGCAGGAGAAGATGAACTTCTTCGAAGGGATAAATCCGGGCGGCCGGATATTCGATTTTTCCGCCGGGAAATGGCGGTCGCATATGTTCGTGCTGGAAGACAGGTTCCCAGCTGTCCAGCATCAGCATGAAAGGCGCAAATTCGTTTCCGTTCCGGCCCTGGATTCACCGGGTTCACCCGTTCTGTTGAAGTTCTGCGGGTTGGGAAATTACGGGAAACGGGTTTACGAAAGGAGTTGTATCCTTGCCGAGGCAGGTTACCTCCCGCCGGTACACGGCCTGGCCGACGGCTTCGTCAGGATGGATTTCCTGCCCGGCGTACCGTTGGGTGCGACTGAGCCGAAACGGGAGTTTCTTGACACCGCTGCAGGCTACTTCGCATTCATAGCAGAGAAATTTCCTTCAGATGAGTGCCTTGACCCCGGGGAACTTGTGGAGATGGTGCGGGTAAATATTTCTGAAGAACTTGACGCCCAGTGGGAATCGAAAATCGGAAAAATTAGCGCACTTGCGGATGGCTTACGTTCTCTTCCGGCTGTCTACCTCGACAACAGGGTAGCGCCTCATGAATGGATACGAATGGGGAAGCGCATCTATAAAATGGATGCAGCGGAGCATTTCGAGGATCATTTTTTCCCGGGGCCGCAGGGAATCGTCTGGGACCTTGCTGCGTTTTGTATCGAATTCGGACTGGACGGCGGGGGAAGGGAATATCTGGTCGGGAAGAGTTCCAGGCTGAACTTTCGGGAAGAGGTGTTTGATTTCTACACGATAGCCTATCTCGCCTTTCGGCTCGGCTACTGCTCCGTTGCTTCTTCGGTTATGGGAAATTCGCCCGACGGGCGAAGATTCGTCGCCAAAACGCGCATGGTTGCCGCATTGCTCGAAGCTGAACTTGCCCGGATTGCATAGCCCGATTAAACAGGAATAAAGACGAATATGAAAGAAACGGAATACGACGGGAGGCCGCTGGTTTGCATCGATCTGGATGGGGTTCTGAATGTCTTCGACGAATGGAAGGGAGCGGAGTACTTTCATCCGCCGCGGCCTGGGGCATTCGGCTTTTTGGAGCGGTTGCACGAAGCGGGTTTTCGGATTGCGGTTTTTACGGTGCGCTGGCACGAGTGGGTTTCGCAATGGCTGGTCGATAACGACCTTTCAGAATATGTCGATATCGTGACGGACAGGAAGCTGCCGGCCCATGTATACCTGGACGATCGGGCCGTATGCTTCAATGGGGACTTCGGGGAGGCATTCGAAAGGATTGTCCGGTTCAAAACGCACTGGGAAAATGGGGACTGAATGTGACTGCAATCACCTCTGGTGCCATGCCAGGCGTCTTTCGAGCCAGCGCGAAAGGCTGGTGAAAGCGTAGCAGATGAAAAAGTAGATAACTGCAATAAAAGAGAAAATCTCGGCCGGATAGACCATGGTTCGGTTGTTGATCTGCGTGGCCACGTGTGTGAGTTCGGAAACGCCGACGATAAAGGCGAGCGAGGTGTCCTTGATCATGGAGACGAACTGGTTGACGAAAGAAGGGACCATGTTGCGAAGTCCCTGGGGAAGTACGATGTAGAGCATCGCCTGCCAGTGATGCAAACCCGTGGAAATTGCCGCTTCCGTCTGACCTTTGGGAATTCCCTCGATCCCCGCCCTGACTATTTCAGCCATATATGCGGATGTAAAAATCGTGAGCGCCATGATGACCGTCTGGCTTTCCGGCATGGGGCGGCCGGCCAGCGCAGGCAGTAGGAAATACATCCAAAAGATCACCATCAGGAGCGGGATGCCGCGAATGGTGTTGATAACGGCAAGCGTGGCGTACCTTATAGCGCGTATGTGCGAAAGGCTCAGTAGCCCGAGAATGAGGCCGCCGAAAAAGGAAAGTATACAGGAGACGACGGCAAGGTAAAGAGTGAGGGCTATTCCGCCAAGGTGACCGTGTGGATAAGGTCCGATGAAGAAATAAGTAAGATTGCGCCAGATGACTGAATAGTCGAGTCCCATATCAGCGACCCTTAACAGGCTGGAGAACCTGCTTGTTGTATATGGTTACGGCAGCAGCGATGATCAGGGACATCGCCAGATAGACAACGGTAGCGGCGGTAAAAGCCTCGTATCCCTTGAATGTGTAGCTTTCGACCTGCCGGGCCTGGTAAGTCAACTCCGCCACGCCTATCGTCATCGCAAGGGACGAATTCTTGGTCAGGTTCAAGAACTGGTTGATGAGGGGCGGAATGATGATCCTGATGGCCTGAGGCAGGATGATGTACTGCATGGAGCGCAGGAAGGAGAATCCGGCACTGCGGGCAGCCTCCATTTGTTCCTTGGGAATCGAGCGTACTCCGGACCGGATGTCTTCGGCAATGAATGCGCTCGTGTAGATTGTTAGAGCCATGACACCGGCGGCGAACTCATAATTCAGTTGCCCCAGCCAGTCATTTATGGCGGTCGGCAGTATCTTGTAGGAACCGAAGTACCAGAAAAAGATCTGGACGAGCAGTGGCGTATTGCGCGTGAATTCGAGATAAGCCAGTGAGGCCCAGCGCACCGGCTTGACATCGCTCATCCGCATTACGGCAACTATAAGGCCGAGAAGAAAAGCAAGGACGATCGACACCGCCGAGATTTGGATAGTGGTGTAGACACCGGAAACAATCCAGTCGAAATACTTTCCGGAAGTGACGATCGCCCAATCAAACTGATAATGCAACACGGTTCAGGCTACCCTTTAGATCAATCCGGCAATAATTACTTTCCCGCTACAATCTTGAAACTGCGCTTCATCGGGGTTGTGCTGTTCGGGCCGAACCACTTTTCGAAGATTGCGGCAGCCTGGCCGGAATTTTCCATCTCGATGAGTATCTTATCCACTGCCTCTGCGAAAGCCTTGTCGCCCTTGCGCATGCCAAGACCGTAGGGTTCGTCGGAGATCTGGAGATCGGGAATTTCGAAGTCATCTTTGTTGGGGGCCTTGCCGCGAATGCCGGCCAGGATCGATTCATCCGTGGTCACGGCAACGACTTTGCCCTGCTGCAGAGCAAGGAAAGCCTGGGGGTAGTCGTCGAAGGAAAGTATCGTTGCCTTGGGCAGAGCCTTGGAAGCATTCTGCTCGGAAGTTGAACCCTTTGCCGTTCCGATCTTCTTTGCGTCAAGGTCCGTCAATGCCTTTA
>JAEZXS010000360.1 GCA_023442755.1 Pseudomonadota bacterium
GTTTCGAAGGCAGTGAGAGTGGGACAGACATTGCAGGGAGCCGTACGTCCTACGACCTCGTAGCAGCGCTTGCCCTCGGGAGCGGGGTCTTTGAAGGTTTCCTGGAAGACACGATTCACCGACACGATCCTGCGGTCCGGGGTCAGGACCGCCATGGAATCCGTTATCGCCTCGAGGATTCCCTGGATTTGCCGCTGCTTGCTCGCCAGTTCCCGGTTGGATGCATGCAGCTCCGCAATCTTGTCCTGCGCCTCCCGGAAGTACCCCAGTTTGGCGTATTCGATTCCAATCAAGTCTTCCAATGTCGGTTTCGGTTCCATTACCATGCCTGTTCGCAGATTTTAAGCAGATCCCCCCAGGATGCCGCACGAGGATTGGTCAATAAACACACGTCGTTAGCAGCCATCCGGCAGAGTTCCGGAAGCTGCGCCCTGTCGTCGACGACATCTTTGAGGCTCACCGGAATTCCCAGCGACCGGGAGAATTCTTCGAGCCTCTTTATGCCCGCCACAGCGGTTGCAATCGGAGTCCGCCGCTTCTTCCCGAGGAGAATCTCCCCCACATGCGCCATCTTTTCGGTACATGCGGGGAGATTGAAACGCATCACGTGCGGAAGCAGCACGGGATGGACGAGTCCATGCAGGGTGTCGAACATGCCGCCCAGCGAATGCGCGATCGCATGTTCCGCTCCCAGTCCCGCGTTGCTGAAAGCCATGGCCGCGGCCGTGCTCGCAGTGCTCAACTGTTCCAGATCGTCTATGCCGCGCGATTGCACCGCAGGTTCAAGATGATGCATGATAAGCTGCATTGCCTTGATCGACTGCAGCTCCGTAAAGGGAGAGGCTATGGTGGAAACATAGGATTCCACCCCGTGGCAAAAAGCATCGATGGCTGCGGCAATGATGAGTTTTTCCGACTTGGTCGCCAGGATGAGCGGGTCGATGATGGAGATGCTCGGAACAAGCGTACGGCTGATGATCGACATCTTCACCCGTCGCTTCACATCGGTGATGATGGCGAACTGCGATATGTCCGAACCGCTTCCCGCGGTCGAAGGGATGAAAACCGTCGGGGGAAGCGGACGCTGGATGCGGTTGGCGCCCTCGTAGTCGTGGATTCTGCCTCCGTTGCTCGCCACCAGGGCAATGCCTTTGGCTGCATCCATGGGGCTTCCGCCGCCGAGTGCGATGACAACGTCCGTCTTATTCTCCAGGTACATCGCAGCCCCGTTTTCGATCTCGAAATCGCGGGGATTGGAAGAAACCTCACCGTAGTAGACCCACTTGAGACCCTCTTTATCCAGTATTTCCGTCACCCGGGCCACCCAACCCGCGTTTTCCAGCCCTTTGTCGCTGATTAAGAGAACTCTCTCGCCCCCCAGCCGCCGCGCGCAAAGCCCTGCGTAGTTCAAACTGCCACGTCCGAAAATTATCTCGGGTATTGAAAACTTACGCACATCCATCGGAGAGCCCTCTTTTCGCATTCGTTTTGTTATATATAACAATAACAGTTTACAGCTTCACCCGACAATCGACGGCAGAAACAAAAGGGGAGAAGGCATTATATCCCCTCTCCCCTTTTATGTCAGTTCCTCAGCATTTTACCAGTTGTATACCTTATCCAAATCCTCGTCTTTTACCTGGAACGTTATATTGTGGGGTCCCACAGGCTCGGTTTTGAAGAACCGCGGCAGGCGATCGTGCTGCGCGGTAAAACCTGCCTCCTTGTTGAACTCCCGTTCCGTCTTCAGGATCTGTTTCCCGAGAGCCGCCACATCGTCCCCGGTGAGCTGCAGGCCGTAGAAGGCATTGATCATGTCGATCAGAGCCTGGAACGTTTCGGGCTGGTCCAGCAGTGCAAACGCAATGAACAGGCACATTCCGGTTGCATCCACGGCAGCGGTCGCTATCTGGAGGTTCCGCGACAGTTCGATCTGTCCTTCGGGCTTCAGCGGGTCCACATGGCCCCCGACCTTGAGGATGTTCGTCGCTATGGCGTATCCCGCGGTGTGGTCAGCCCCCATCGTGGTCGTTGCATAAGTGACCCCGATGCCCTGGACCGCCCGGGGATCGTATGCGGGAAGCGCCTGGTTCTTGACGACCGGGACGCGCTCCACGCCGAACACCTTCCCCGTCACCGCGGCGCCGGCACCGATAATGCGCCCGAGGGGGGTCCCCTTCCCTACCTGTTCGATCAGGTCGATGGCGCCCTCGGCATCACCGAATTTGATAAGCCCCGCTTCCATCGCAACCCCTATGGCGACCCCCATCTCGATGGTGTCGAGCCCATAGTTGTCATCCAGGAAATCGAGTTTCGCGATAGCGTCCAGATCGCAGATTCCGCACTGCCCGCCGTGAGCCCATACCGTTTCGTATTCGGGCTGCTTCGACAGAAAGTGTCCATCCTTGTCGTAGTAGGTACCCGAACAGCGGATGACGCATCCCCGGTGGCAGCCGTGCGTCGCCGCGCCGGGTCCGCCCCGCTGGTTTTCCGTTTCGGCCTGCGTCTCACCGCTTATCTTGTGGGCCCCATCGAACCGCCCCTGGCTGAAATTGTACGTGGGGTAGCCGCCGGCCTCGTTCAAAATGTTCGTCAGGATATTCGTCCCGAAGGTGGGCAGTCCCTGCCCGGTAACGGGATGGTTCCGAAGTCCTTCCACGAATTTTTTATTGGCAGCCTTGAACTTCTCCAGGTCTTTGGGCGCCCGCATCTTCGCACCGGTATCGTCCAGCACGATCACTTTGACGCCCTTGGCACCCATTACCGCACCCACTCCCCCTCTCGCGGCATGGCGGGTCGGACGGAGTTCCATATCCGTCACGGCAATGGATGAGGCGCACATTTTCATCTCGCCCGCCGTTCCGATCGAAATGCAGGCGATCTTTTCACCGTATTCGGCCTTCATCCGGTCGACCAGATCGTAGTTGGGAAGCATTCTGAGGCTGTCGTCGGACGTGATTTTCACCCCATCCCTGTTGATGACGATCTTGTACAGGGTATCGTCCTTCGGCTTGCCCTCGAGCACGATTGCCGCATAGCCGAGGCGTGCCAGCACCTGGGCGGCCTGCCCCCCGGCGTTGGCTTCCTTGATTCCCCCGGTGAGGGGGCTCTTGGTTCCGATCGAGAGGCGCCCGGACATTGCTCCGGCCGTCCCGCTCAACATGCCGGGCGCGAATACCAGCTTGTTTTCCGCACCGAGCGGATGGCACAGCGGCGGGACCTCCCTGGCCACCAGCGTGGAAGTGAGAGCCCTTCCGCCCATCCCCAGGTACTCGCCCGCCGGCTCCCGGGTTATCTTCGGACCGCCGTCCGCTCCCATGTCTATTCTCAGTATGATGTCCATTTTTTTCCCTTCTCCGGCAATTACTTCGAGTTTCCGACTCTGCAATTCCGAATTCCGGCCTCGCTCCGTTACAGAGCCCAGCGGTAGATCTCAATGACGTTTTCCAGAGACGGACAGCGGGGATTGGTCAGGCCGCACGCATCTTTCTGAGCGTTTTCGGCCATGATCCGCAGATCGTCTTCCCGAACCCCCAGTTCCTTGAGCCCGGAGGGAATGCCGACATCGGAGGACAACGTCCTGATGGCATCAAGAGCCCTCTCTGCCGCAGACCGGTTCGAAAGTCCCGTGATGGTTTCGCCCATCGCCACCGCTATGTCTGCAAAACGATCGAGTTTGGCGATCAGGTTGAAGCGCTGAACGTGCGGCAGCAGGATGGCATTGCATACACCATGCGGCAGGTTGTAGAAACCGCCCAACTGGTGCGCCATCGCATGGACATGTCCCAGGCTCGCATTGTTGAAGGCCATGCCCGCCAGGTATTCGGCATAAGCCATATTGTCCCTGGCAGCCATGTCCTGGCCGTTTGCAACTGCCGAGCGAAGATTCTGCGAGATGAGATCTATGGCTTTGAGAGCGCAGGCATCGGTAACAGGGGTGGCGAGCGTGGAGACATAGGCTTCAACCGCGTGCGTCAGCGCGTCCATACCGGTTGCGGCCGTCAGGGCAGGGGGCATTCCCACCATGAGCAGAGGGTCGTTTATGGCGATTTTCGGAGTAACCCGCCAGTCCACGATTGCCATCTTAACGTGATTGCTGGTATTCGTGATGATGCAGAAACGAGTCATCTCGCTTGCCGTTCCGGCGGTCGTGTTGATGGCGATGAACGGGGGCATGGCGCGTGTGGACTTGTTGATGCCTTCATAGTCGCGGATGTTTCCGCCGTTGGTGGCTACTATGCCGATGCCTTTGCCGCAGTCATGAGAACTGCCGCCGCCAAGCGATATGATCATGTCGCAGTTGTTGTCCTGGAAAACCTTCAGGCCGTCATGCACATTTACATCGGTCGGGTTGGGAACCGTCTCGTCGAAAACGACGCACTCCACCCCGGCATCTTTGCTGATCACATCCACGATCTGCTGGGCGATACCGGCTTTGGAAATTCCCTTGTCCGTGCAAATGAAGGGCTTTTTCCCTCGAAGGCTCTTTACCTGGTTCCCGACGTCCTTGTGCGCGCCGACGCCCATGAGGGTAACGGTGGGAATGTAGAATCCGTAAACCTGGTCTGCGATTGCCATGATAAGCTCCTGTTTCGATGTGGTTTTGTCTTTGGTTCTAAAACTGTTCGTTGCCTGAAGAAACAATACCGATTTCCGATTAGTGCGCTGCAGCAATGGCCACAAAGAAGAGCAAGAGCTGTGCCAGTGAAATTTTTAAATAAATTTCCAGTACTTATATTTTCGAATAAAGCAGAACCTCTATGGTTCCGGTCTGGTATGGGGAAAACCGGAACGGACGGGCTGCTTCGACGAGCTGTTTATGAGACAGTTTATTAAGTAAATACGGTATATTATTGCCTTTGGGTCAAAACGGGCCCGGCCTTCAACCGCATTGGGTCATAATGATACACCCCAATCAGTGCCCTCCCCCGCACCGGAAAATACGAGAATTCAGATCGATTTTTCCCCCCATGCCCGAAAGCGAAAGGGCAAGCGAAACCTGCCACCGCTACCGCTTTTCCTGCTTATATTGTTCTTTGTCGGATTCTAAAAAAGACCGGGAGGGAAAATATGGCAAATAGATCGACGCAGTTGTCGGAACGGCTCAAAAAGTTCAACGATGAAGTGATCGCTTTTGTCGAAGGGCTATCCGAGGGCGATTGGAAGAAACTCTGCAAACCCGAGGATTGGCCGGTCGGGGTGACCGCGAGGCATATCGGGGCAAGCCATTACCAGGCCGCGTTGATGGCTAAAATGATAATCAACGGCCGGAAGCTCCCCGAGCTTACCGCAGACGAAATCACCGAGGCGGCGAATCTCCACGCCAGGGAGCATGCGGATTGCACGAAAGCGGAAGTTTTGGAGATCCTGAAAATCGAGGGGAACGCCATGGCTGAGTTCGTCAGGGGACTGAGCGATCCCGAACTGGACAGGAGCGGCCGGTTATTTGCCACAGGAAGGGACATGACAGCGGAGCAGTTCATCGATGCCGTTGTGCTGAAATCGGCCAAGGGGCATTTCGAGAGCATGAAAGCTGCGGTTGCCTGACCCCGGAGCTGCAGGCGTTCTCTCGATCGCAGGCATGGGATCGAGACCCTGCAGCGGAACGCGCGGGGAAAACGTCCCGTTTCATCCGCCGGCCGCCTTGTGGATAAGAGCGATATTGATGTTCGGCCTTTCACTCCACATCCGCCCTTTTCGCCGCCCGACTGGAGCTGGACGATAATTTTTCCTTGTATCTTTGCTCCAGTCCATTTATAGCCAATTCTTCCGGAAGAATACTTGCAGAATCTTGCGGGTGCAGCCCCGTCCCTATTTACGCGAACGTTGCGGAGCTTTAGATTCTCGAAATATTTCAAGAACAGCTCTCGGCGAACGGGGAGCCGCGGAGTTTTGGGATACGTCGTTTCGATCATCTTCCTGTCCAGTATATGCCGATGCCAGATAACCGGCTCGGACAGGCGGACGAAAAC
>JAEZXS010000326.1 GCA_023442755.1 Pseudomonadota bacterium
CCCCATGACAGCTATATAGAGGATCCAGAACCAGTCCACGCCGGTATGGGACAGCTTGACGTCTCCGAGCGCAAACACGGTCGCATTCCAGAAAAGCGCAGCGAAAACGAGCGCATAGAATACCACCGTCCAGGGATCGTACTTGCGCATCCCTTTCTCGCAGTACACACCATAAAAAGCGTACGCGATGCCGGAAACGACCCCGGAGACGATGCCCTGCCAGTTCATGGTGAGCAGGTCGATGTTGTAAGCCCCTACCGCCAGGTAACACCCCGTCACCGAAATCCCGATCGCGATCAGGGTTATCCGCGTGAGCTTTTCTGGGGCGACGAAGACATAGTACATGGCGATGAACACCGGGGCCAGGTACTCGAGCAGAATCGCCACCGCTACTTGGATCTTGCTGATGGAATACAGGTAGGCGGACTGCACCATTCCCATTCCGGCTATGCCCAGAACGGCAAAATAGAAAAAGTCCCGCGCGGAGATTCTGAGCAGGGCGGGCCGGAACACGAGCAGGAAAAGAAACAGGCTGGCCGCCGATAGCGTTACGCGAAGCTGAATGAGCTGCAGCGGCTCGATCCCCCGGTGGAAGAGGAACTTGCCCGCAACGCCGGAAACAGCCCACAATACGGCGGCAAAGATTACGAAAAAGTACCCTTTTCGGGGGATCAAGCCTGATTCGTCTATACCTGGAGCGGAGACTACCGCCTGTTTTCCGGAAAATTCGTCGACCAAAGCTTTATTCTTGATTGCTTTCCTCCATAAGTCTTCGGACGTTCAGGCCGACAATCGCCTATCTCGATGGAAGCAGGTCGCCCTCACTCGAGCCGATCTCGGGCCGGGAGTTGGCCGCCGGCGTGTACGCCAGGCATTTCACCCAGTGACCCGGTGCGAGTTCCAGCAGTTTTGGCCTGTTTTTGCAGGCGGGCGTCGTCTGTGGGCACCGGGGCTCGAAGATACAGCCGTCCGGAAGCGCGGCGCGGTCGGAATCGGCTCGGGCCTCCCGGTGTTTCTTTCCGGCTGCTTCCGGGTCCAGCCCGGGAATGGCGTTGAGCAGAGCTTTCGTGTAGGGGTGGCTGGGATTCCGGAACAGTTCCTCCGTTTCGGCCAGCTCCACCAATTGCCCCAGGTACATGACGGCAACCCGGTCGCATATGTGCCGCACGACCGAGAGGTCGTGGGAAATGAACAGATAAGTGAGGTGGAATTCCTCCTGGAGGTCCTGCAGAAGGTTGATCACCTGCGCCTGAATGGAAACGTCGAGCGCGGAGAGAGGTTCATCGCAGATCACAAGCTCGGGATTGAGCGCAAGCGCGCGAGCAACCCCGATCCGCTGGCGCTGCCCTCCGCTGAATTCGTGCGGATACCGGTTGATCTGCTCGGGACGCAGCCCCACCACTTCCATCATGTGCAGCACCCGCTCCCTGCGCTCCGCGGCCGTTCCGATCCCGTGGATGGCCAGCCCTTCACCGATTATCCTGCCCACCGTCTGGCGCGGATTGAGGGAGGAATACGGGTCCTGGAAGATGATTTGCATCCGCCTTCGCAGCAGGTGTAACTGGTCGCCCTTCAGCTTGGAGATATCAAGGCCGTCGAAGATGATCTCGCCTTCCGTCGCAGGCTCGAGGCCCAGAATGACTCTGCCAAGAGTCGACTTTCCGCACCCGCTCTCTCCAACAAGACCGAGGGTCTCGCCGCGTTTTATCTCCAGGTCCACACCGTCCACCGCCTTGACCATGCCGGCACTGCGACCGAACAGGCCATGCGTGATCAGATAATGCTTTTTCAGGTTCCGGACCTTCAACAGCTCCGAATTATTCGGCTGAGGCAAAATCGCAACCTCCTAGTAAAGCCAGCAACGGACCGGATGTCCGCCCGCAGGGGTTAACAACCTGGGCTCCTCGCGGAAACAGCGGTCAAAGGAATACGGGCACCTGGTATTGAACTTACACCCCAAAGGCAGCGCAAGAGGGCTCGGCACAACCCCGGCAATAGCCTCGAGCCGCCGCTTGCCCTTTCCTCCCGCCTGCCCCGGCATGGATCGCAAAAGCCCCTGGGTGTAGGGATGCAGAGGATTGCGGAACAGCTCTTTTACGGGG
Organism: Pseudomonadota bacterium; assembly: GCA_023442755.1. Lineage (GTDB taxonomy): Bacteria > Desulfobacterota > Syntrophobacteria > Syntrophobacterales > Syntrophobacteraceae > SbD1. Next base: position 2,103 of record JAEZXS010000326.1, read on the forward strand.
GCCTGTTCGACTACGCGCCCCGTATACATAACCAGCACCTGTTCGGCCAGTTCGGCAATGACCCCGAGATCGTGCGTGATGAGCAGAATGGCCATTCCGTGCGTCTGGCGCAGTTCGTCCAGCAGCGCGAGGATCTGGGCCTGAATGGTCACGTCCAGAGCGGTCGTGGGTTCGTCGGCGATGATCAGGCGCGGGTTGCATGCTATCGCCATTGCGATCATCACACGCTGGCGCATTCCACCGCTCATCTTGTGGGGATATTCCTTCATCCTCATTTCGGGTGATGGGATGCCCACCTGCCGCAGCAGGTGCAGTGTCCGCTCGCGCGCCTCTTTCCGCGTCATCTTCTTGTGCTGAAGGAGGACCTCGCCTATCTGGTCCTCTATGCGGAAGACCGGATTGAGCGAAGTCATGGGCTCCTGGAAAATCATCGAAATCTCGTTTCCCCGAATCTTTTCCATTTCGGATTCGGGAACGGCGAGCAGGTCTTTGCCGTCAAATCGCAACTCCCCGCCGGCAATGACGCCCGGAGGCGGGATGAGCCGCATGATCGACAGGGCCGTAATACTCTTGCCGCATCCCGATTCTCCGACAATCCCGATTACCTGGCGCTCCGAGACCTCAAAGCTCACCGAATCGACGGCACGGGCAATACCCGCCTCGGTCATGAACCAGGTTTGGAGATCTTTTACCTCGAGCAGCGCTGAACTCATCATCCACCCATGACGCCGGACCTTCAGCACGGGTTCCCGTGCATCCATCCCAGCCTGTTATATGCTTCGGCAAATTGTGATTATACCCGGCCGCAGAGTTGAAGCCAATGCGCAAAACGGGAAGCGGAGCCGTTAGTATACGCATGGCAGCCATTCTTAACAAGTATTAGCAGTAAAGGCCCTCACCGGATGTCCCCCCGGGACGCGAGAACCGTCGTGTGCAAATATTGGTACTCCCCGCCCTTCACACCGTGCACAAATCGTAACCGTAGTGTGCAAGAATCGTAACCGTTCCCGGGAAGGTTCCGCGCACACAGGAAGATTTACAGCAAGTTCGGACACTTGACCGCTGGTACACTTATTGCCTGTCAGATTGTGGGTTTTACTTTGTTTATAGAGAATTCATTTTCGAAAAGAGGAAAAAAATGGCTACAACTCTTACCGATGCGCTTTCCGATCCTGCGGCCGAAGAAGCGGATACCCTGCCCGGCGTGAAGGCTCCCGCGCGGGAACATGAGTCCGACCGGCTGCCTTCCGGTTCTGCCGACATCTTGCGCCCTGAATTCAAGCGGGATTCCGGGAGCATCAATAAGGTCGTCCCCGCCCGGAGCTTCTTCAGAGCGCCAGTCGAAAAACCGGCGCTTCGCGCATTCGAGAAACCCAAAACGACGGGAATAGCGGAATTTTACCTCAGCCCTCCGAAACAGGTCGCGGTCCAGGACGGCGTGAGAACTACCGTAAGGGGTAAGTTCCTTTACGTTGGAGAAGAGAAGTTCTATATCCGCGGCGTAACCTACGGTCCGTTCCGCCCCGATGAAGAGGGGTGCGAGTATCACGACCCGGAAACGGTCGAGCGCGATTTCGCCCAGATGGCCGAAAATGGAATCAATTCCGTCCGCACCTACACCGTTCCGCCCCGATGGCTGCTCGACATAGCCCAGAAGCACCACCTGCGCGTCATGGTCGGTCTGCCCTGGGAAGAACATATCGCTTTCCTTGAAGACTCGAAGCTGGCAAGAGACATCGAAAACCGCGTACGCGCCGGCGTGCGTGCCTGCGCCGGACATTCCGCGGTGCTGTGTTTCACGATAGGCAACGAGATTCCGGCCTCCATCGTGCGCTGGTACGGAAGGCGCCGCATCGAAAGATTCCTTGAACGCCTCTACAAGGCGGTAAAGGCAGTCGATCCCCAGGCGCTTGTCACCTACGTGAACTTCCCGACCACGGAATACCTCGAACTGCCCTTCGTGGATTTCGTGTCGTTCAACGTATACCTCGAAACCCGGGAAAAGCTCAGCGCCTACTTTGCCCGCCTGCAAAACCTTGCCGGAGAAAAGCCGCTCGTCATGGCTGAAATCGGCTACGACAGCATGCGAAACGGCGAAGATCGCCAGGCGGAAACACTCGACTGGCAGATCCGGAC
>JAEZXS010000327.1 GCA_023442755.1 Pseudomonadota bacterium
GGTCCTCGGGATGCAGGCCCGTTTTGCCGTCTGCGACGAAGAGGAGAAAATCGGCTTCCTGGAGTGCATGGAAGATCTGCTCGCGGGTATGTTCGTCGAAAACGGAATCGTTGGTGCTGATGAAGCCCCCGGTGTCCACCAGGGTGAAATTCTTTTCGTCCCATACGCCGCGGGCGTAATTGCGGTCCCGGGTGACGCCGGGAAGGTCGTCTACCAGAGCCTGTGTGCTCCTGCTTATCCGGTTGAAAAGAGTGGATTTGCCGACGTTCGGCCGTCCGACTATCGCTATTATTGCCATTGGCTCCGCCTTTGCTCGTCTGATTGACTGGTGTTTCATACTCCATTTGCATTCAAATCGGGATCAGGTACAGCGAAGCGTCATTCCGGCGAACGCCGGAATCCAGTTTTCTCAACTTCTTCTGGCTCCCGGCTTCCGCCGGGATGACGGATACCCCAGGATTTTGAACGCAAATTGGTATCAGTCAGGAAAATAACACATATGGACCGCCGTTGTATCCTTTTGATACGCGATTGCCGACGTAATCCTCTGTACTTTTCAAAAAGACTGATATATTTCATGGCACCGTCATCAAATCGGGCTGGAGGATTTTTCAGGACATGAACAAACGGGGAATGCGGCAATCGAGCGGGATCCACCTGGGACTCGCCCTGGGAGCTTTGGGCGTAGTCTATGGGGACATCGGGACAAGCCCGCTCTATGCCGTCAAGGAATGTTTCCATGGAACTCACGCCATCGAAGCCAGCCCCGCCAACATCATGGGAGTCCTCTCCCTTGTCGTCTGGTCTCTTACCATAGTTGTATCCATTAAATATATTACCTTTATCATGCGCGCCGACAACCGGGGCGAGGGGGGCATTTTCGCGCTGCTCGCGCTTGTCCCGGGAGTGGACAAGATGTCACAGCGCATGCGAAACCTCATGGTGCTTGCGGCCCTGGCGGGCGCCGCGCTGCTCTACGGCGACGGGTTCATCACCCCCTCCATTTCGGTCCTTTCCGCCGTGGAAGGGCTCGAGGTCGCAACGGATGCAGCCAGGGACCTGGTCGTTCCTATCACCTGCCTGGTGCTGTTCACGCTCTTCTTTTTCCAGAAGCGCGGGACCGCCCGAATCGGCAGGGTGTTCGGCCCAGTCATGCTCGTCTGGTTTACGGCGATAGCCGCCCTGGGCGTCCGGCACATCCTGATGAACCCGCAAATCCTCGAGGCGGTAAACCCGATCTACGCATACCGGTTCTTTGCCGCAAATCACATCCACGGCCTTGTGGTCCTTGGATCCGTGGTGTTGTGTATCACGGGAGGGGAGGCTCTCTATGCCGACATGGGCCATTTCGGCAAGGGCCCCATCAGGATTTCCTGGTTCGGGCTGGTCTTTCCCGCCCTCCTGTTGAACTATTTCGGCCAGGGGGCGCTTCTTCTGACCAATCCGGCAGCCTTGCCGAATCCCTTCTACGGCCTGGTTCCCAGGCCTCTTCTCTACCCGATGGTGGGCCTCGCCACCATAGCCACGGTCATCGCTTCCCAGGCAATGATCTCGGGGGCCTTTTCACTCACGCGCCAGGCGGTCCAGCTCGGGTATTTCCCGCGCGTTACCATCGTTCACACCTCGGAGACCACCGAGGGGCAGATATACATCCCGGAAATCAACTGGCTGATGATGATCGTATGTATCGCGCTGGTCCTGGCTTTTCAAGGATCAAGCGGCCTTGCCGGAGCGTACGGCGTGGCGGTCACCGCCAACATGGGGCTGACTTCGGTCGTCTATTTCTTTGTGGCGACGGAGACCTGGAACTGGCCGGTGCGCAAGACGCTTCCCCTCGTCGGTCTTTTCCTGATTTTCGATCTGGCCTATTTCGGATCGAACCTGCTGAAGTTCTTCGACGGAGGCTGGTTCCCGATGGTTGTTGCAACCGTCATCGTGGTCATCATGACTTCGTGGAAGGACGGGCGGGCGGCTTTGTCCCGCAAATTCCTGCAGACTTCGCTTCCGCTGGAGTTGTTTCTAAAAAGCGTTGCCGAAGAAAACGTTCACAGGGTTTCGGGTACCGCCATCTTCATGGCTTCCTCGTCCAAATTTACGCCGCCGTCCCTTCTGCATCACTTCAAGCACAACCAGGTCCTCCACAAGGAGGTGATCCTGCTCACCATAATGCTTCAGGAAGTGCCGGCCGTTCCAGACCGGGACCGCATCGCGATCGAGCTGCTCGGCAATCGCTTCTACCGGCTGATCGCGCGCTATGGCTTTATGGAAACCCCGAACGTGCCCCAGGTGCTGGAAATGGCGTTCCGTTCGGGACTCATACCATGTATAGAACCCATCAGCTACTATCTCGGGCGCGAGACGCTCCTGCCGACCGGGGAAGCCAAGATGATGCGCTGGCGCAAATCGCTTTTTGGCTTTCTGTCCAGAAATTCCCAGTCCGCCACGAACTACTTCGGCCTTCCGCCGGGTCAGGTGGTGGAGCTGGGGGTCCAAGTCGAATTGTGAAATAATACCACAAGGTTCGTTCGATCTTCGGGCGTTCGCACTTTCCGGGCGCGATTTGCACAATATTTGTGAAAGAGAAAAGTTTCACATTAAGTTTCGTCCCGGCTTTTCCTCTATATTTCCTATGTAATTTCAGCATCCTATAGCCATCCCCCGTATATTGTGAAAAAAAGTTGATTATTATCCGATTGTGTGGTACTTAGCACAAAAGCATAAAAAAGCCCTGTTTCCACATGGAATCGGGCTGTGAATAGAAGGACTGGCAGGTAGTGCGTAATTCGTGCTGAATTGAACCGCGGGACTGAACTTCTTGCTTCTTTACCGTTTCCTGATCAGCGCTCCCTGTTGGCATTCCAGCAGGCTTTGAATGCCGGCCGGCTTCCGGGATCAACCCGAAGCAAGTATGTTCCTCCCCTCTTCACTTCAGAATCGGCGTTAGGTCTGACGCCTCACCCTCGAAGATTAATCTTTTTCGGACGACGTTTAACCAGTGGTTTGATCGCTCTTTTTTGCGGATGCGGGACGTAAGACGTGAAGTAATGCGCTCACAAATTACCGATTTCACAATGGAGTCTTCCAACGTCATGCAGCAGCCCGGTTTGAGTCCTGATTTCAGTTTTCTGGAGAGAGCCGAAGCCGCAGGGCCGTTCAACGCGGCCGAGTGTTTTCAGTGCCGCAAGTGTACGAACGGCTGCCCGGTTTCTTTCGCAATGGACCTCTTCCCCGATCAGGTAATCCGCCTGGCCATTCTGGGCCAGAAGGAGGAAGTCCTGCGATCCCGGACCATCTGGGTCTGTGCCTCCTGCGAGACGTGCAGCACCCGGTGCCCCAACGGGGTCCGGATCGCCGAGCTTATGGACTATTTCAAAGAAATGGCCGTCAAGGCCGGGGTCGGTCTGGCGCAGCCCCAGGTAGCCACTCTCCATCAGACGTTCCTCGACAATGTCGCAGCCAACGGCCGGATTTTCGAGGGGGGCTTCATGTCGGCCTACTGGCTGAGAAGCGGACAGGTGGGAAGCATGCTGATAAAGGGCGACCTGCGCGATGCGATGAAGCAGGCCTTCAAGCTCTTCCGCAGGGGGCGCCTTGCTCCCATGCCCACAAAAATAGAGGGGAAAGCCGAGGTCAGCGCCATTCTCCGCTCATCCTAATCAGACAGGAACCGGATCATGAAGGTAACGTATTACCCTGGTTGTTCTCTGGAAAGCACTGCCCGGGACTATGAAGCTTCGATCCAAGGGGTCTGCGAGGCCATGGAGATCGAGCTGCAGGAGATCCCCGACTGGAGCTGTTGTGGGGCAACGGCCGCTCACAGCATCAACCACAAGGCGAGCATCGACCTGCCCGGGCGCAATTTGAAGCTGGCCGAAAAACTCCGGAACCGGGACATGCTGGTGCCCTGTCCGCTGTGCTTCAACCGCCTCAAAACGGCGGCTTACGAGTTGAAGCAGGGAAACGGACATGGGTATCAAACCCGTCTGGATGCCGAACCGCCCAACATCTGGGACCTTGCCAACTTCTTCGCTTCCGACGAGATGCTCGAACAGCTCGCCTCGAAGGTCCAAAAACCGCTCGCCGGTTTGAAGGTTGTTTCCTATTACGGGTGCATGGCCAGCCGGCCGCCCAAGATCACCGGGGCAACCGATTACGAAAATCCCCAGAGCCTGGACAGGATTGTGAAGAAGCTTGGGGGCACGTCGATTGACTGGCCCTACAAGACGGACTGCTGCGGCGCAAGCCTGGTCATATCGCGCGCCGATATGAGCTTCAAACTGATTGCAAAGATGCTCGACATGGCAAGGCGCGTGGGGGCCCAGATGGTTGTGGTCTCCTGCCAGATGTGCCAGGGCAATCTCGATATGTACCAGGAAAAGATAGAGAAGGAACTGGGCACCAATTTCGGACTTCCGATCGTCTATTTCACGGAGCTGATAGGCCTTGCTTGCGGTCTGCCGGGGGCTCCGGAGTGGCTCTCACGGCATTTTGTCGATCCTATTCCTCTGCTCCGAAGATACAGGCTGGTGTGAGGAGGAATGCGGTTCGGGCCGGAGACGAGGATGTTGACCATCTCACGTCCAACAAGAAGGTAAAGGAAATGCGGCAAGGACAGAAGACCGGCGCAGTGACCATTGTCGGAGGCGGAATTGCCGGAATCCAGAGCGCTCTGGATATCGCCAACTCCGGGTTCAAGGTGTACGTGGTGGAGGAGCAGCCCAATATCGGCGGCGTAATGTCTCAGTTGGACAAGACCTTCCCCACCAACGACTGTTCGTCCTGTATGATGGGACCCAAACTGGTTGAAATTGCCAGCAACCGTAACATCGAGATCCTGACGAAGACGACGGTGGAAAAACTGGAGGGGGAACCGGGCAACTTCACTCTCACGGTGAAGCGCCATCCCCGGTTCGTGTGGGAGGACAAGTGTACCGGATGCGGCGAATGCTCCAAGGTTTGCCCTATCGACCTGCCCGCCAACTTCAATATGGGCCTGAACGAACGCAAGGCCATCTACCGCAACTACCCTCAGGCGATTCCTCCCGCCTTTACGATCGATAAGCTGGACAAGTCGCCCTGCGCAAATGCCTGCCCCGGCCACGTCAACGCACACGGATACGTGGCCCTCATCGCCCAGGGCAGGTACGAGGATGCGATGAAGGTCATCATGAGAAACCTTCCGCTTCCCGGCGTACTGGGCCGCATCTGCCCACATCCCTGCGAGACGGCGTGCCGGCGCGGCCAGGTGGATGAGCCCGTATCGATCTGCGCTCTCAAGAGGTTCGTGGCCGATACTGTGGATGTCGAAAAGCTGCCTCTGCCGGAGATCGAAAAGAAAGAGGAAAAGGTCGCCGTGATCGGTTCCGGTCCGGCAGGCCTGACCGCCGCCTATTTCCTGGCCCTGGACGGCTACAAGGTGACGATCTTCGAGTCCCTCTCCGTTCCCGGAGGTATGCTGCGCGTGGGCATCCCCGATTATCGGCTGCCTCCCGAGGTGCTTGAAAAGGAAGTCCGCTCCATCACCAGGCTCGGGGTCGAGATAAAGTACAACCAGGCCCTCGGCCGGGACTTTACGATAGACCGGCTTTTCGGCGACGGCTACAAGGCGGTTTTCCTCGGCATCGGCGCCCATGGGAGCCTCAAGCTCGACATCCCGGCCGAAGACGCGGAAGGCGTCGTCCACGGGGTCGATTTCCTGAGGAAGGTGAACCTGTGCCAGTTTGACAGCCTTAAGGGAAAACGGGTCGTGATCGTGGGCGGCGGCGACGTCGCCATAGACGCGGCGCGGTGTGCGCAGCGCACGGGCGCGGCGAAGGTGAGCATCTTCTACCGCCGCACGCGGACGGAAATGCCGGCCAGGGACAACGAGATCGAAGACGCGCTGGCCGAAGGCATCGAAATCAGGTACCTCACGGCGCCCCAGCAGGTCCTTACCGAAAAGAACAAGGTGGTGGGCATCCGGTGTATCCGGATGGAGCTGGGAGAGCCGGACGCATCGGGAAGGCGCAGGCCGGTTGCCGTTCCGGGAAGCGAATTCACGGAGCTGTGCGATGTGGTTATTCCCGCTATCGGACAGACGCCCGAGAGCAACTTCCTGGCGCAGAAAGAAAAGCTCAAGGTCAGCCGCAAGGGCACGATCGAGATAGACGAGATCACGTACCAGACGAGCCGTCCGGGCGTGTTTGCGGGCGGTGACGCGCAGTCCGGGCCGTGGGTCGCCATCGGGGCGGTCTGTGCCGGACGCGAAGCGGCCGTCTCCATTTCGCGCTTCCTCAAGGGCGAAGACCTGGCGGCCGGGCGCGAGAAGATCGAGTTTCCGCAGGAAAACTTCTCGCGGATTCCTCCCGATATCGAAAAGCAGCCGCGAGCCCACCAGGCTACCGTCTCGATGGAAAAGCGCAAGGCCGGCTTTACCGAGGTGGAGCAGGGGATCACGGAAGAGCAGGCCAGGGCGGAGGCTTCCAAGTGCCTCAACTGTATGACCTGCTGCGAATGCAAGCAGTGCGTCGACGCCTGCCTTGCAAAGGCTATCGACCACGATATGCAGCCCAAGATTGAAACGATCGAAACCGGCGCCATCATTTTCGCGCCGGGCTTCGTTCCGTTCGATCCGAAGCGCAAGCCCGAATACGGGTACGGCCGGTGGCCGAACATCGTCACGAGCCTCGAATACGAGCGCATCCTTTCCGCCGCGGGCCCGTTCCAGGGCCATATCCAGCGCCTGTCCGACGGCAAGAAGCCGCAGCGGATCGCCTGGATTCAGTGCGTCGGGTCGCGCGACAGCGAAATCGGCCAGGATTACTGCTCCTACGTCTGCTGCATGTATGCAACCAAGCAGGCGATGATCACCAAGGAGCATGAGGCCGACATCGACACGACCGTATTCTTCATCGATATGCGCGCCCAGGGCAAGGGGTTCGACAGGTTCTACGAACGCGCCCGGGACGAGACCGGGGTCAGGTATATCCGTTCGATGATTTCCCGGATAAACCCGGTGCCCGAGACCGACAGGCTTCTGATCAACTACGCGGATGCGGAAAATGTGATGCGCGAAGAGGAATTCGACATGGTTGTCCTGTCGGTGGGCCTCTGCGCGAATCCGGGTACCGCCGAACTGGCGAAGAAGCTGGGTGTGGATCTCAACCCGTACGGGTTCACGAAGACCGATCCCCTGGATGTCGTGGCTACCTCGCAGGCCGGTATTTACGCCTGCGGCGCCGCCCAGGGTCCGAAGGATATTCCCGATTCGGTGCAGCAGGGCAGCAGCGCGGCGGCGTGTGCGACTTCGCTTCTTGCCGACGTCCGCGGCTCTCTTATCGAACCTCCGCCGCAGTACGAGGAGCGGGATGTCCGGGGTGAAAAGCCGAGGATCGGCGTCTTTGTCTGCCACTGCGGCATAAACATCGCGGGGGTGATAGACACGGAGGAGGTTGCGGAATACGCAAAGACCCTTCCGGGCGTCGAATACGCCTTCAGCCCGATGTTTGCCTGCTCGACCGATCAGCAGAAGGAGATCAAGCGGGCGATCCAGGAATACAAGCTCAACCGGTTCGTGGTCGCATCCTGTACGCCTCGGACCCATGAGCCGCTGTTCCGGAACACCCTGAGGGAAGCCGGTCTCAACCAGTACCTGTTCGAGCTTGCAAACATCCGCGAGCAGGATTCCTGGGTGCACCAGGGACAGCATGACCTGGCCACCGCAAAGGCCAAGGACCTCGTCCGCATGGCCGTATCGAGGGTCAGCCTGCTCGAACCGCTCTACGACTTCTCCTACCAGGTTGTGCAGAAAGCGCTGGTTATCGGCGGCGGGCTTGCCGGCATGACGGCGGCGCTTGCCATAGCCGAGCAGGGCTTCCCCGCATTCCTGGTCGAGAAAAGCGCCGAACTGGGCGGCAATGCCCGGAAGCTTTTCTATACGGAAGACGGCGCGCAGCCTGCAAAGTACGTAGAAGAACTGATCGAAAAGGTCGAAGCCAACAAGCTCATCACGGTCTTCAAGGAAACCGAGGTCACGGCCGTGAAGGGGGCGTGCGGCAACTTCACGACCACGATCGCCTCGAACGGCACGGAGCAGGAGCTGTCGCACGGCGTGACGATTGTGGCGACCGGAGGCGAGGAATACAAGCCCTCGGAATACCTCTACGGCCAGAGCCGGTATGTGATGACCCAGAAGGAATTCGAGCGGATGCTCGCAACGGAGCCTTCCATGGTGTCCGCATTCCGCAACATCACCATGATCCAGTGCGTCGGCTCCCGAGAGCCGGACAACTCCTACTGCAGCAGGGTGTGTTGCACCTCGGCCATCAAGAACAGCCTGAAACTCAAGGAACTCAATCCGCGAGCGAACATTTCGGTTCTCTATCGCGACATGAGGACCTTCGGGTTCAAGGAAATCAACTACCAGGAAGCACGGCGCGCGGGAGTGCGTTTCTTCCGGTATGACGCGGACAAAAAACCCGAGGTCAAAGAAAACGGCGCGGGGCTCGATGTCACCATGTTCGACATGCAGCTCAGGCGGCCGGTGACCCTCAAGACGGACCTCCTGGTCCTGAGCGCCGCGATCAGGCCGAGCGCCGAGACGAAGAAGCTGGGCGAGACGCTGCGCCTGCCGCTCGATCAGGACGGGTTCTTCCTGGAAGCCCACCTGAAGCTTCGTCCGCTGGATTTTGCGACGTCGGGCTTTTTCCTGTGCGGTCTGGCGCAGGGGCCGAAGTTTGCAAACGAGTCGATAGCCCAGGCGCAGGGAGCGGTCTCCCGCGCGGCGACCATCCTGTCGCAGAAAGAGATCGTTGCCGAGGGCGTCATCACGCAAGTCGATCCGGCGCTTTGCCGGGCATGTGGAGAATGCGAACAGACCTGTCTGTTCGGTGCGATAAAGGTCACCGAGGTGGAACCCGGGAAGAAGCAGGGGTTTGTCACCCAGGCGCTTTGCACGGGCTGTGGCGCCTGCAATGCCGCATGCCCGACGGGGGCGGCGTCGCTTGCACACTTCCGTGACAAGCAGATCAAGGCTGTGATCCAGGCTCTATAAGGAGCGGCCGGCGGTGCGGCGGTTGGTCGCGGCCGATCGCCTCCAGCCGGCGGCTAACTGCTAACAGCTTGGCTTAGAGGAACAGTGATGTCCGACACATTTGAACCCAAGATCGTGGCGTTTCTATGTAACTGGTGCGCGTATGCGGGAGCCGACCTGGCGGGCGTGGCGAGAATGCAGTATCCGCCCAACATCCGGCTCATTCGGCTCATGTGCTCCGGAAGAATGAATCATGGCTTTCTGCTGAACGCGTTCGAAGCGGGTGCAGACGGGGTAATGGTGTCCGGCTGACACATCGGTGACTGTCATTACCTGGGAGGTAATGAGAAATGCAAGGTGGTCATCGAGGGCGCCCACAAGATTCTGAATCTTCTCGGGGTTGATGAGCGTTATCTCCGCCTGAAATGGATTTCTGCCTCGGAAGGCAACATTTTCGCCGATGAGATACGGGCCTTCACGCAGCTGCTCAAGCAGTTGGGCCCCAATCCTCTGACCGAAAAAGGGAGCGCCGGGGCGGCTGACAAGGTGAATGCCGCAGCTGCCGTTCGTTAGCGGCTTCGGGCAGGAGAGGGAAATCGCCGGATTCGAATCTGTAGCAGGCCATCCCGTCATCGGCGGGACCAAACGCTTGAATGGAACGGGCTATGAAACTTAGCAAGGAACAGATCGATTATTGCATGGAATGTGGCGTCTGCACTGGAAGCTGTCCCATAAGCAGGGTTCTGCCCAACTTCTCTCCGCGCCAGATGATCAAACGGGCCCTGATGGACCGGGACGAGACGGTGCTCCAGGGACGGGAGCTGTGGGCATGCCTGACCTGCTCGCGGTGCAGTTCGCGGTGCCCTGTGCAGATTGATTTTCCCGAATTCGCCCGCGGCTACCGGGAACTTGCGCGTACCGAGGGAAATAGTCCGCAGCTGAGCCATCACGGTACCCTGCAGGCGATTGCCGCCCTGCAGACCAGGAAGATCAGCCAGAAGCGTACCGAGTGGGCCAAAGAGGTCGGCAAGTTCCAGGCGACCGGCGACTATTTCTATTTCGTCGGGTGCGCTCCCTACTTCGATGCGGCATTGAAATACGGCTCCACGTCGCTCGATACGGCCAAAAGCGTCCTGAAGCTGCTGAACCGCATGGGCATCGAGCCGGTGATGAGCGATGAGGAACGCTGCTGCGGGCACGATGCGCTCTGGAGCGGAGACAATGCCACCTTCCGCAGGCTGGCCGAACTCAACCTGGAAATGATCGCGGCCTCGGGCGCAAAGACGGTCATCTTCAGCTGCCCGGAAGGCTACACGACCTTCAAGACGGAGATACCGAAGTTCTTCGGGGCTCTTCCCTTCGAGGCGATCCACATCACCGAGTTTCTTGCGCGCGAGCTTCCCGGAGCGGGAGTGACGTTCAAGGCGGCGGAAAACGGCGATGGGGTGGTTACGTACCAGGACCCCTGCAGGCTGGGACGGCGGGCCGGGATTTACGAACCTCCGCGGGAGCTGCTGAAGCTCATCCCCGGTGTGAGGCTCGAAGAAATGGGCATGAACCGGGAGAACTCGGTCTGCTGCGGAACGAGCGCCTGGATCGAGTGTTCGAACTGCTCGAAGGCCATGCAGATCGAGCGGCTCCAGGAAGCTCTCGGCACCGGGGCCTCAACGCTGATTACCGCCTGCCCCAAGTGCAGGATCCATCTCACCTGCGCCGAGCAGAATACGGATATTACGCTGAATATAGCTGACTTGTATTCGTTCGTTTTGGATCACATTGAATAAAGCTGTTTAACCCTGAAGGAGATCACGTAGTGAATCGGGATGTCCTTGTCATTGGCGGAGGCATTGCAGGCATGCAGGCCTCTTTGGACCTGGCCGAAATGGGTTTCCAAGTTCACCTCGTTGAACGGCTTCCCACTATCGGCGGGAAAATGGCTCAGCTCGACAAAACGTTTCCCACCAACGACTGCGCGCTCTGAATTCTGGCGCCCAAACTGATGGATGTCGGTCGGCATCCCAAGATTCGGCTCCTGGCGTACTCGGAAGTGGAAAAAGTAGAGGGAGAACTGGGCAATTTCCATGTCACGGTCCGGAAGAAGGCCCGCTATGTGGATGAGAGCAAGTGTACCGGCTGCGGAAGCTGCGCGGAGAAGTGCCCGACGGTGACGTCGGACGCCTACAACATGGGGATGGCCCAGTCCAAAGCCATCTACAAGTATTTCGCGCAGGGCATTCCTTCCGCCTATACGATCGACGCGACCAAGTGCCGCAATTTCCAGGCCGGCAAGAAGTGCGGAGTCTGCGCAAAGGTCTGCCAGGCCGGTGCGATCGATTACAAGCAGGAGGAGAAGATCGTCGAGATCGATGCCGGAGCGATCATTCTGGCGACCGGCTACGAACTCTTCGATGCCCGCAGGGTCCCCGAATACGGGTTCGGGCGGTTGCCCAACGTCGTGACGGCGCTGCAGTTCGAGCGGTTCCTGTCGGCAAGCGGCCCGACGCACGGCCATGTGTACCGGCCTTCCGATCTTGCGGTGGAAGCCTCGCTGCCCGATCTGGAAAAGTCCGCTGCCAAGGTGATGCGTGAACTCGAAAAATTCGAGAAGACCTTCAATATGGCAACCGCCGATTTTGTCCCGAAGTTCGAATCGGGCGAACTCACCGGCGGCCATTATGACGACTGGGCAAAGCAGGTCAAAGCCTACCAGCCGCTGAAAGAGAAGGTGGACAGGGTGAAGCAGCAGGTGGAGGCAATGGATACGGCCCACCGGATAGCCTTCATCCAGTGCGTCGGTTCTCGGGACAAGCGGTTCAACCAGTACTGTTCCGGCTTCTGCTGCATGCATTCGGTAAAGGAAGCGATCATCGCCCGGGAGCATGACAGGGATGCCGACATATCCATCTTCGGGATGGATATCCGCGCTGTGGGCAAGGGGTTCGAGGAATATCGCAACCGCGCGGAAGCGGCCGGGATCAAGTTCGTGCGCAGCCGCGTGGCCGAGATCACCGAGAATGCGGCGCACAATCCGATCCTCTGGTTCGAAAACACCAAGGAACGTGCGGTGCACAACCTCGAGGTGGACCTGGTGGTCCTGGCGACAGGGTGCGAGCCAAGTCCGGCCGCACGGCAGTTCTCGGAACTTCTCGAAATCCCGCTGTCCGACTTCGGCTTCTACAAAACCAAGGCGGTCCCCCCGCTCGACACTTCCCGTGAGGGCATATTCACCTGCGGGTGTGCGCAGGGGCCGATGGATATTCCGGAATCAGTAGCGCAGGCAAGCAGTTGCGCCGCAAGAGCAGCCCAGGCTCTGTCAGGCCCTGAGGCATTGCGCCTCGTATCCTGAAGGAGAGAACGCAGATGAGCGGTAATGGCGAAATAAAAGACGTAACCCGGGCGCGTATCGGTGTGTTTGTCTGCCACTGCGGCTCAAATATTGCGGGATACCTGGACTGTGAGGCGCTGACGAAATATGCGGCAGGCCTTCCGAATGTGGTGTTTGCCAAAAACAATCTCTACACC
>JAEZXS010000012.1 GCA_023442755.1 Pseudomonadota bacterium
CCTTTCGAGCGTGAGCAGAATAGAGGTCGTCTACCCCGATCTGAGCCGGGAGAGGATTCCGAAGTGGAACATCCTTCTTCATATCATTCAGCTCATTGCCGCTTCCACGGCTTCAGCTTGCGCGACATACAAGTGTCAGCAAGAGATGACCGGCCTCCTGCAGCGGGTCCTGACGATAACGCACACCCCTGGAAGTAAACGGATCCTTTACCTGAATGCAAATCTCTGGTTCGGAGTCAAAGCCGGGGGGTCCGTCGGGCATATCTCGGGCGTGGTGAACGGATTCCTGCAAAAGGGCTATGCAGTGGATTACCTGGCGGCTTATCCCAACGAGACCATATCCCCGAAGGCGGCGTTTCACCTTCTCAACCCGCCAAAACGTTACGGGTTGCCCTATGAGCTGAATTATTTCCGGTTTCATCGCGACATCGTGGAGCAGTCCGCCGCAATCATGTGCGAAAACGACTATGACTTCATCTACCAGCGGATGTCCGTGGACAACTATTCGGGCGTTCTCCTCTCACGTATGACCGGCGTCCCCCTCGTGCTCGAGTACAACGGTTCGGAAGCGTGGGCCGCCAAGCACTGGGGCAAACCCCTCCGATTCCATGACCAGGCCGTTCTGGCCGAGGATCTCTGCCTCCGGCATGCACACTGCGTCGTGACCATTTCCGAAGTACTGCGCGACGAACTCATAGAGCGGGGCGTGCCACCCGAAAGGATTGTCTGCTACCCCAACTGCATCGACCCTGCCCTGTTCGATCCCGAAAGATTCACGGAGAAGCAGCGATGCGACCTTCGCGCCAAACACGACATCCCGGTCGATAATACGGTGGTCACTTTTATAGGGACCTTCGGCAGGTGGCATGGAGTCGATAAACTGGCCGAAGCCGTGGGCAGGATGGCGGAGGAGGAACTGGACTGGCTTCGGGCGCACAAGGTGACATTTCTCCTCATCGGTGACGGCCTGCTCATGTCGAAAGTCCGCGAACTCGTCGCCGAGGCGGTCCGCAAAAATGTTGTCGTGCTCACCGGACTCGTTCCTCAACCGGAAGCCCCGCTATACCTCGCCGCTTCGGATATCCTGGTTTCGCCCCACGTGGCAAATGCGGACAACAGCCGTTTCTTCGGCTCCCCGACGAAGCTTTTCGAGTACATGGCGATGGGCAAGGGAATCATTGCCTCCGACCTCGAACAGATCGGGGTTGTGATGCGAAACAGCCTCAGGGTCGAATCCCTGCCGCAGGCCGCCCCGGAAGTGAGCGAGGACCGGCTGGGGGTGCTTACCGCACCAGGAGACGTATCCGCGCTTATCCAGGCCGTGAAATTCCTGGTCGAACATCGCGACTGGCTTTCCATACTCGGAAACAACGTGCGCGCGGAAGCCCTGTCCCGCTACACGTGGATACACCATGTCAACGCCATACTCTCCGGTTTTCACAAGGTGGACCGCATGCAGCATAGCCTGAAAATCTGCGCCGCGCAGACGCCTGCCGATCCGGTGCTGGAATCCGCGGGGAGCCGTGCATGATTTTGTGGCGTCTCGACATAAAGTCAGTCCTGCTCGCCGTCTTATTCTTCTTTCTCCCCTGTGCTCTCAGCTATCCGGGACGGGCGTACTACTGGCTGGTCAAATTGAACGACAACGACAATGTGGCCTCGTTCCTCCACACCCTTCTGATTCCCAGCATACTATGGGCACTGGCTTTTCTGTGCATCAGGATGAAGGAAAACAACCGGTCGCTGCTGGAAGGACTCCACAAGGACTGGATGACCGTCGCCGTTCTCGTGTCATGGTTTCTAGCCGCCACCCTGAGCTACAAAGTGAACGACGCGACCGGGATAACCATGATCACCTATTCCGCCTGCTATCTTTCCTGCGTTCTGATCTACCTCGCCCTGCGTGACATCCGGATTTCCAGGGAAGACATCAGGCTGATATTCCTTGCCATGTCGATTGGGAGCCTTTTCCCTTTACTGCTCGGCCTTCTGGCCTATTACAACGAATGGGGCATCCCAAGTCCGACGGTGCTGCTCTATTCACGGTATGAAACCCTCCGGATGACGGGTTACATGGAGGCAACCTTCGGCAACACATCCAACACCGCGCCTTTTCTGCTGCTTACCGGTCTTCCACTGTTCACCATGGTCATGGACAGGGAATGCGGCAAGGCGCTGCGGTTGTGGTTTCTCTTCGTCCTGATTCTCACCGTGCTCCATATGCTGATCATTCAGTCGCGGGCATCCATCATCACGTTTGCGGCGTCCATGGCCCTGATCCTGCTTCACCGCCGGGTGAGGCTCCAGGGGCTCCTTCTGGTCACTGTGGTCATGACGATCTTTCTGCTGCCCATGCTCGGGTCGCTCGACCAGTTCATCAAAAATCTGACTGCCGCCCTTTTTGTCGACACGCACGACAATTCCGTCTTCGAGAGGGCCACGGCAATGCAGGAAGCATGGCTGACTTTCTCGCAGAACTGGCAATTCGGAATCGGCCCCGGAGGCACCCTGTCAAGGCTCAGTTTTACTTCCGCGCACCAGTTCTTCCTTCAGCAGGCGGCCGAACTCGGAATCATCGGCCTGTTCTCATCCCTGTTCCTCGCCATGATCGTCTTCTACCGGGCGGTTAAGGCAGCATTCCGGGATTACAGGAAAGATTTCAGCAAGGAACGCTTTACATTCCTAATCGGGCCTTTTGCCTTCATCTTCTATGCAACCATCGGGAACGCCCCGCTCAACATCGGCGTCGTGAATACCTTTATCGGCCTCTTCACTGCATACCTTGCCCTCTCGCAAGCCAACTGGACCACCCTGATGCCTCAGCCGGACAGCGACCGGACATCCTTGCAGAACACATGAGATTCCAATGAAACAAATTCTTCAGAATTTGGGTTCCGGCCGGACGGAAACCGCCCGGGTCCCGGCGCCCGGACTGCGGGCCGGGCATGTCCATGTCCAAACGCACTTTTCACTCATATCCCCGGGGACCGAGCGGATGCTCATCTCGTTCGGCAAAGCCGGATGGGTGAACAAGGTGCGGCAGCAGCCGGACAAGGTGCGCCAGGTTCTGGACAAGATCAGGACGGACGGCCTGCTGCCCACGATCAGTGCGGTGAGGAGCAAACTCGATCAACCGGTCGCCCTGGGGTACTGCAACGTTGGGTCTGTCGTGGAAACCGGGACTCCCGGTTTCGCAACAAATGACAGGGTCGTGTCCAACGGTCCGCATGCCGAATGCGTCTGCGTTCCGGAAAATCTCTGCGCCAGGGTGCCTGATGAGGTGAGCGACGAGGATGCGGCTTTCACCGTGGTGGGAGCCATAGGACTCCAGGGTATTCGCCTCGCGCAACCCACCCTGGGGGAAGCATTCGCAGTCTCCGGACTCGGGCTGATCGGGCTTCTGACGGTGCAACTCCTCCGTGCTCACGGCTGTAGAGTGCTCGGGATAGACTACGATCCGTTCAAGCTCGAACTGGCCCGCCGGTTCGGCGCGGAGACGGTCGACCTTTCGCGGGAAGAGAACCCTGTTTTCGCCGGCGAGCGCTTTTCGCGCGGCCGCGGAATGGACGGAGTCATCATCACGGCGGCCACCAAAAGCAGCGATCCCGTACACCAGGCGGCCCTCATGTGCCGAAAGCGCGGCCGGATCGTCCTGGTGGGGGTAACGGGCCTCGAGCTCTCTCGCGACGACTTCTACAAAAAGGAACTTTCGTTCCAGGTGTCGTGTTCGTACGGCCCCGGACGGTACGATCCCGAATACGAACAGAAGGGAAACGACTACCCGGTCGGATATGTCCGGTGGACGGAGCAGCGTAATTTCGAGGCTGTGCTGGACATGATGGCATCCGGGGCGCTCAACGTAAAACCGCTGATAACCCACCGGTTCCCCTTCGAACAGGCGGAATCGGCCTACGGTGTTGTCGAAGGGCGAGAACCTTCCCTGGGCATACTGCTCGAGTATCCCGAAAATGCCGCTTGGGACAGAACCGAACGCTTCTCCGAGGTCCGGGCAGGCAAATCCGATTCCACCGCACGACTGCATAGCCCATCCGCCCCCGTCGTCTCTTTCATCGGCGCCGGGAACTATGCAGGGCGGGTGCTTATGCCGGCTTTCAAAAATGGCGGGGCGATCCTGCATTGCGCAGCCAGCGCGGGAGGCGTGAGCGCCGCCCATTACGGCAAGAAATTCGGCTTTGCCGCGGCTACGACCGACACTGCCGCCGTCTTTTGCGAAGACGCCTGCAACACCGTAGCCGTCTGCACCCGGCACGACAGCCATGCGGGCCTGGTATGCAAGGCACTGGAAGCCGGGAAGAATGTTTTCACCGAAAAACCGCTCTGCCTTACCCTGGACGAACTCGCGAAAATCGAATCGACCTATGCAGCCGTCTCGAGCCGCCGCACGTCGGCACCCATCCTGATGGTCGGCTTCAATCGCAGGTTTTCCCCTCAGGTGCAAAAGATGAAGGAACTGCTCCTGTCCCTGGAAGAGCCCAAGACCTTCGTTGTGACCGTCAACGCCGGGCAAATCCCGCAGGACCACTGGACGCAGGATCCGGCGATCGGAGGCGGCCGCATCATCGGAGAAGCATGCCACTTTGTGGACCTGCTCCGTTTTCTTGCCGGTGCGTCAATCACGGACAGACAGGCATTGTATCTCGGCGGAGAACGCCTCGGGGATAAAGCGATACTGACTCTGAAGTTCGAAGACGGTTCCATCGGCTCGATCCATTACCTGGCCAACGGCCACAGATCGTTTCCGAAGGAAAGAGTCGACGTCTTCTGCAGCGGCCGCGTGCTCCAGCTCGATAATTTTCGGAAGCTCAAGGGGTATGGCTGGCCGAAATTCAAGAAAATGAACCTCTGGCGCCAGGACAAGGGGCAGGATGCGTGCGCGGCCACTTTCCTCGACGCCGTGCGACACGGCAGGCCGGCCCCGATCTCCTTCGACGAAATCGTGGAAGTGAGCCGTACGAGCATCGAGC
>JAEZXS010000334.1 GCA_023442755.1 Pseudomonadota bacterium
GAATGGGAGTCGGCGGTTCCCTCGCGGCGGCATCCAATCCTGCGGGCGTCCTGGTTCAGACCGTAAAGATAGAAGCTTTTCTGCGCTGCATCGCCGCCGAAAGCGAAAAAGCCGAACAGGTCGTCAAAGATGTTCTCGCCCAGCTCGAAGCCTCCATTTCGAGAATGCACGACGAGCTTGAAAATGCCCGCCGAAGCCCGAAAACGGATAGCGGCCGCATAGAGGAAATCGAGGAGATAATCAAGATCCTCGGGACATGCAGGAAGCGCTGTTCCGACTGGGCGAGGGAAGAGGGATTCCTGGATAGACGGGGAGATGAAGCGACCCCAGCGGATTAAGCATTCCCCGCGCATTCGCCTTGTTCCTTTTTCT
Organism: Pseudomonadota bacterium; assembly: GCA_023442755.1. Lineage (GTDB taxonomy): Bacteria > Desulfobacterota > Syntrophobacteria > Syntrophobacterales > Syntrophobacteraceae > SbD1. The sequence goes on from JAEZXS010000334.1 coordinate 373, forward strand.
CCGCCCTTTTCAGATATTCCCTTACAATCCCATGGCCTAATACTTCATAGCGAGCGCGCGGTAGGGGCGTGCCCCCCGCTCTTTTGCATGTCTGCTTTTCACTGTAGGCAAAAGCATGCACCGGTGAATGGAAAAACCTACAGCATTTTGGACCTCATCCCTGTTCTTATGGGTCCGCCCTGCCGATGCCCGCCGTTCGGGGCTGGCATGCCGCTTGCTTATTGCATCGAAGTTTGCACTCTCGCCCCTGTTTCCAACACTTTTAAGAAAAATGGATTGGGACCATGTCCGCCAGTCACCCAGACGACCTGGATGCGTGTTGCCGGATCTCCGAGATCGAGGCGTTTCCGCCTTTACTCAATTCCATCCGGAAATTGATAGGGATCATCAACAGCCAGGTCGAATCCGCCTGCGAGCTCGAAGACCTCGTCAAATACGACCAGGCGCTCACGGTCAGGGTGCTCAAGATAGCGAATTCCACTTTCTACGGATGCCGCAAAGAGGTGAAGACGATTGCAAAGGCAATAGTTCTCATAGGGTTCGAGCGGACCAAATCCATCTGCCTGTCCGCCCTGCTCATGAGCGTTCTGTCCAGCGGAGCCCGTATAGATCCGGCGCAGCGGGAACTCCTCTGGAAGCACTCTTTTGCGGTATCGCGGCTCGCCGCCGCCATTGCGGGAAGGCGGCCGTGGATGAATGTGGAGGAAGCGGCTGTCCTGGGACTGATCCACGATATAGGCCATATAATCATGGCCATGTATTTCAAGGAACGCTTCGAATCGATAATGGACATCTCGTCAAAGACGAACATACCGCAATGGGAAGTCGAAGTGCAGATCGGGTTCACGCACACCAGGCTCGGCAGGATCCTTGCCATGCGATGGGCCCTGCCCGAGATGTTTCAGACCGTGATCGAATTCCATCACAACCCGGACGAAAGCCTCGTTTTCAACCCGGAAACCAGGCTGGTCCATCTGGCGGACGTACTGAGCAATTCCTCCCGTAACCCGGAACTGATGGAGGACGAGGGTACCCTCTCCTCCCTCCGAGAACTGTTCATTCCCGAAGAGGAGTGGCGCGAGTACGAGGAATACCTCCAGGCGATCGGGCCGGAGATCAACCAACTCTGGAATCTACTCAATTGAAGGGCCTACCCGCATTGAAGAAGAATGGAGACCAGGATCAGGAACAATTCGCTAATGAGTTACTTCGGGCAGCCGAACGGCGAAACGAAGAGAAGACAGCGTTCCTGGCAATAATTCAACGCCTTGCAGAACTCGTGTCCCAGCGAAAAGAACCGGCACAGGCGTGCGAAGAATTTGCAAAAATCCTGATAGAAGAGACCAATTTCGAAAATTGCACCATATATTGTCCGGACCGGGAAGGCAGGCTCTCCGTCATGGCCGCTTACGGTTTGGAAAATCAACTGGCAAAATTGTCGTCAGCATCCTCCGGGAAAAAGCCGTCCGTTGTGCCCGCAGAGCATGTTATCCGAACGCAAGAGCCCGTATTCATTGAAGATGCTGAGCAGGTCCGCCCCACGGAGCTGAAAGGGATCCCCCTGCCTTCCGGTTCACTCGTCTGTCTTCCAATCGGCGCAACCGGCGTACTCCAGCTTAGCTCCGGCCGTCCGCGGACCCTGTCCCCCGGCAGCAGGCGCGGGTGGGAAATGGTGGCGGAGATAGCCGGCCACCTGATTTCGCGGCTTATCGGCTCGAAAGAAAGCAAGTGTTCGCGACCGGATCCGGCTACGAGTGAGGATGAACTATCTACCAAAAATGAAATTCGAAAATCCAAATCGAAATTCAATATCGCCGATATTGCCTTGTCATCCATACCGCAGGGGGTATGCCTTCTCGACTCACACGGCAAAACGTCCTGGGTGAATCCCGCGGTGGAACGGATGCAGGGGGGAAAGATAAAAAAGGTCCTCGGGCGATCGCCGGCGATCCTTTTCCGTGAGCCGGCATCCTTCAAGAAGCTCTTGTCCCGGGCGGCCGCATCGAGGCAGATCGAGACCAGCGACTTCGAGATCATGAACCCGGCCGGAGAGGTTCAGTATGCGGACATAAGCCTGGTCAGGCTTCCCGGAGACTCTCCGGAACTTCCCGGGTATCTTCTGGTCATGGAGGACGTGACCGGCAAAAAGGTTTCTTTCGAAAAGATGCTGCAGTCCGAGAAGCTGGCAGCGTTGGGGACGCTTGCCGGCAGTGTTTCCCACGAATTCAACAATCTTTTGATGTCGATACTGGGCAACATACAGCTCATTCTTCCGGAGATCGAAAACGAAGAAATCGTGCAGAGGCTGCAGTGTCTCGAAAAGGCCGTCCTGGATGGAACCAATACGGTCAGGCGCCTCCAGAGGTTGACGGAAAGAGAAGGCGAGCCGGGTGAAACCGGTTCGGGCTGCGATGTGGCGGAGACGGTAAGCGACGTGATCGAACTGTCGCGCCCCGGATGGAAGAAACTGCGGGACAAGTCCGGAGTAGTGATCGATATCGAGCTGGACCTGGCGCCGGACTGCTATGCCGCGATCAATGCGTCCGACCTGCGGGAGGTTCTGACGAACCTTGTGTTGAACGCGACGGATGCAATGCCGGAAGGCGGCGTTATCTCATTCAAATCCCGCCTCCGGGGCGGACGGGTTTTACTGGAGATATCCGACACGGGCGCGGGCATGAACCGGGAAGTGGCGAAAAGAATCTTCGACCCGTTCTTTACGACGAAGGGAGTCGGAAATTCGGGGCTCGGCCTGAGCGTGTCCCAGGGTCTGCTGCTCCGCTACGGCGCGGAGATGCAGGTGAAAAGCAGAAAGGGCAAGGGGACCACATTTATTCTGAAACTCCCCGCCGGCGAGGGGATCAAGGAAACCCGGGCCGCCGGTCCGGGAGGCGAAAAGAGTTCCTATCGCCTGCTGCTGGTGGACGACGACCCCGGCGTTCTGTCCCTGATGCGGGATATGCTGCGTTTCAAGGGGCATGCCGTCGTAGGTGTCATGGACAGCGCGAAGGCTTTGAAGCTGCTCGAGACCGACACTTTCGACCTGGTGCTGACTGACCTTGGGATGCCGGGCGTCAACGGCTGGGAGGTCGCCAGGCAGGCCAAGGCGAAAAATCCCAAAACGCCGGTGGTGATGATCACGGGCTGGGCGATCCCGTACGAAGCTGAAGAACTTGCCGAGCGCGGAGTCGACCTGCTGCTGGCAAAACCGGTCAGCTGGGACATCTTACTGGAAGCGATAGACAGGATGGTTCAGACCGGGTCTGAGGCTTGAGCCAGCGCGATGCTTGTGGCTTCGGCAGAAGAAGACGGGGACCCAAGCCGCGAAGAAGAACTGATTTTAAGATTTAGAGGTAAATACCCCTATTTTGTGGGAGCGGCTTGCTGCCGCGATGTTTTTCTCCCCTCGCGAAAACGCGAAGAAAACAGTTGTAAATTCGGTTGGTTGACATCAATCGTTCCTTTGCCTGCCACGCAGATGGAACTCGTACACATCGTTATGTGCTGATTCGAATTCAGCCCCGCGGAATCCGAGAACTGGGAGCAAGACGCGAAGAAAAGCAACCTCCAACCAATTCCCACAAATATTAACCATTTAGCTGGGGTATGGTCGCTTACCATGCGAGCGATGCGGCCGGAAGGTTTTTTCTTCCCTCGCGAAGACGGTAGAGTAGAGAGGGAAACACAAGATGGTTAGGCCACATGCTTCCATAGTATCCTCCCTTTCGGGCGGCGTGGCAAAGAGCATGCAGGCCGTACAGCCTATGTCACCCTCCCCCTCGTGGGA
>JAEZXS010000067.1 GCA_023442755.1 Pseudomonadota bacterium
TCCAGGACCCGATCGTGTTCAAGGACTGGACCCGGAGCAAAGCATCACTCCGGATCGCCTCGCGCATCGAACGCTTCATCTTCGAAAATGCGTCGGCAGTGGTGTTCATGACGGAAGGAACGACGGAACGCGCCGTTGCCAGGACCGGCATGGACCCGGAAAAAACCTGTGTAATCTACCCAGGCGCCCCCCCGATCGGCAGCGCTCATACCCCCTGGGTCAGAGGGCAGTTCTGCCGCTTCGCCCACTTCGGCTCCCTGGGCGGATCGCGAAACGTCGGAACCATGCTCGAAGCCCTGGACGCCGTGATTTCCCGGGAACCGGCGCTGGCCGAGGTGGTGCGGTTCGACCTCTACGGAACCATGGACAAGCTCTCCCGCCGGATGGTCGCTGACTTCAAACATCCGGGTATCGTCACCGACTTCGGAAGGGTCTCTCGGCCCGACGCTCACCGCGCGATGATGCAAAGCGATGTGCTCGTGGTGATTCAAAACCGCGACGATCTGTCCTACGAAACCATCCCGTCGAAGGTATACGAATACCTCCAGGTAAACCGCCCAGTCCTGGGTCTCGTCTACAGGAACCCGAGCCTGACGCGGATGCTCGAATCCCTCGGCCATTTTGCTGCGGAAGCAGACAACCCTGTGGAAACCGCCGAAACGATCCTGGCAATCCTGGAACTGTGGAAAAACGAGAAACTGGTTCCTCAGGAATCGCACCTCTCCCCCTACACCGTCCAGGCCGCGGCGGAACAGTTGCTGGCGCTTTCCCGGAAGGTGCAAAGTGGATTGTGATATCGGCATTTTCGAAGGATAAGACATGCGCCTGCTGATACTTACCCTGGAACGCAACCTGGAACTGGAAGCCGAACATGAGATCCGCTACCTCGACTACAGGCGCATGGATGAAATCGGGCTCGATGCCGTCATCGCCGAAATTGAAGAATTCGCACCGGCTCTGATAATCGAGCGTGAATTCAATGACGGCAAATCCCGCTACGACGCTCTTCTCGACCACATACGAAAAAACACCCGCATCCCGACAGCAGTATGGCTAATCGACACGCACTGCGCCTTCAAGCGGCACAAAAAGTACGCGCCAAAATTCCATTACGTGTTTCTGGCCATCTCCAAGTTCGTCCCCAAGTTCCGCAAATGGAATCCCAACACCTTTTGGCTGCCCCTGTGCTTTCAGGGCAGGTCGGACGCCCTGGTTCCTGGTGACGCCCCCAGGCGCTACGACGTTTCCTTCATCGGCAACTACGAGATGAAGCTCTTCAAGAACAGGCGAAAGATGCTGGAGGCTATCCGCAAAGAATTCGGGGACAGGTTCCTTCTCGCCACGGACTATGAGAACCTCCTGCCACTTCTCCGGGCATCCCGGGTCAGCTTCAACTGCTCCCTGGACGAAGACCTCAACTTTCGGGTCTGGGAGGTACTCGCCTGTACCGAACTGGTGACGGACCTCGTGCCCGACATCCCCAAAATCGCCGGTCTCGAGCAGCGTCTCCATGCCTACCGCAAGAAGACGGACATGCTGGAGAAAATACACGCGGTCCTCGACGGAAGTGCCGCCACGGATACCACGGACAACCGGGAATGGATCAGGCACAACCACTGCCTCGTCCATCGCTACCGGTCGCTTCTGAATATGGTAGAGACAGGTATCCAGGAGAGTTTTTAACAGTTTCCGGCAGAGAAACCGCGTAAAGGAGAATTTTGATAATCAATACGGATCGCGGGCTAGCCTGGTAAGCAGCTTATAGAACGGCTTGACGGTCTTGTAGAGGGGGTAGGCGGCGAAAAACCGGTACGGGGGAATATACTTTCCAATCTTCTCCAGGGCCTTCCGCCTGTCGATGGTTCCCCGTTTTTGCAGTCTCCAGAACTGGTAGAGCACATCGTAGAACCAATACTTCTTCAAAAACCTCCCCGAATCGATATAGGGCTTGTCGAGGTAATCCTGAAGCAGCAGGAAATAGTCGTCCAGGTCGCTGAGATTCCCGGTGTTTTCAGCTGTAAGCTGCTCCGGGTGTACCCGGAACGAACACAGCGGACGGTTGATGAAGGCGAATTTTCCCTGTTCCAGCAGGTGGAACCACATTTCCATGTCAAGCAGATGCCGGTATCCGGTGTTGAATCCCCGGGATGCCTGCTCCCTTCGGAAAAGGACCACCGTAGGCTCGCCGACGATGTTCCTGCGCATGTACAGGCATTTTCGAATGATGTTGAGCCCGTCCGTAACCAGGTCTTTGTCGAAGGAGGTATCGATTTTGAGGATGCGGGACTGCGCGTCGATGACATACCGGGATGAAGCGACGAGGCTGATGTGTGGATCGGAATCCAGGACGGCCACCATATCGCCCAGCGCTTTTTCCGACGCCAGCATGTCATCCGAGTAAACGAACTTGATATATTCGCCTCTCGCCTTGGACAGGCAATGGTTGCAGTTTCCCGCCTGGCCCAGGTTGCGTTCGTTTACGGCGAAAACGATCCTTCTGTCCGAGAGATACTTCCGAACGATCTCGGGAGTTTCGTCCCCCGAACAGTCATCCTGGATTATCAGCTCGAAATCCGTGAATTCCTGGTTCAGGATCGATTCTATAGCGCTCGGCAGATAGCCGGCACGATTCAAGGTAGGAATACATACGCTTATCTTGGGCGTCACCAACTGCCTCCTAAGCATCGGCGTCAGCCTGCAGAACCACCTCACAGGCCATTCGGCAAAAATACGAATGGAAAACTATACGCCAAAACCAGCCCGGCGCAAACGCCTTTTGCACGCCCGGAGCCTCCGGTGGAAGGCAATCCTTTTGAAAAGCCCGCGCGGCATCTGCGAAGCGACTACCGTAAGCCGGTTGGATATCCTGTATTGCGTCCCGGCCCCACTCCCCGCACCGGTACCGCAGTAGCCCTCAATGACTCTTAACTGGCGCAGCCTCGGGTGATCCCAGGGCAGCCTGATTCCATGCTTCCTTTCCAGCCGTGCCCTGTTTTCCTTCATCAGCTTTCGGGTATCGTGCCCCGCTTTCGAAAAAGATCCCCCTCCCCGGTGGTACACGAAAACGTCTTCAAGGCACACCAACCGGTAGCCGGCCCTTTTCACGCGGATGCAGTAGTCGTCGTCTTCATAGAACCCCAGCCCGAAATTCTCATCGAGCATGCCGACTTTTTCCAGGACATCACGACGCATGGCGACGCAGAAAAAACCGAGCAGGTCCGTATCGAAAAGAGAGCCCCTGCCGTTTTCGACCCAGGCCATCCCTTCTTTGACGATCTCTTCCACCGTCGTGCCGGTGGTGAAGATCTTCTGTTCGTTCCCCACCGAGTTAGAAACCGGACCCGCAAGGCCTATGCGGGGCTCTCCGGTCAGGGGCCCCGTCAGGCCCTCGATCCAGCCCGGAGTTACCAGGCAATCGCTGTTGAGAAGGACCAGGAAATTGCCGGACGAAGCCCGGATGCCGTCGTTATTGCCGCCGGCAAAACCGCGATTGGTTTTGTTGGCAATAAATCTGAGCCGCAGCTCACGGCCGGCGAGTTCGGCAAGGTAGTCCTGCGTGCCGTCCGAGGAATTGTTGTCGACGACGATCACTTCATAGTCGCTCCCTCCGCTGTTTTTGAAAATGCTGTCCAGGCAGGGCGCGGTCGTATCGTGAAGGCCATTGTAGGTGACGATTATAATGCTGGTCTCAGGCATGGCATCATCTCAGCCCGTTGCGAATCGCTGCGAGCACCCGGTCGGGCGATATCTCGCTCATGCACTTCCAATCCCGGCACGGCTTTCTTTTGAAGCAGGGGGCGCAGCGCATATCGCTTCCGATAATGGTGCGATTCTTCCCGTAGGGGCCGGTCCGCACGGGGCTGGTCGGGCCGAAGATGGCAAACACGGGCACATCGAGGGCCGCCGCAATATGCATCGGTCCGGTATCGGGGCAGACGAGAAATTTTGCCCCCTTGATGATTGCAGCAAGCTCGCGCAGGCCGGTCTTCCCGGCAAGCGAAACGGCATGGCCGTTGGACAGGACGGAAATCTCGTCGGCCAGGTCGCGGTCCGCCTTGCCCGCAACGATTACTGAGGGAACCGTTAGCTGGGACGCCAGGTAGCCGAAATGCATCGCAGGCCATCTCTTGACCAGGGTACCGGCGGACGGCGCGATCACGGCATACTCGGGAGGAATAAGTGCGGCAAGCTCCGGGGGCAGTTCGAGAGGCGGAAACGGGAATTCGGGTTCCTGAACCGCACAGCCCAGAAACCGGGCGATCCGCATGTTTTTTTCCACTGCATGAATCTCGGCTTCGGTCTTTATCCGGTATTTGTACGAAAACTTTGCCCCTTCCCTTGCGGCATCGAAACCGACCCGGTCTTCACACCCGGTGAAAAGGCCGATCATCGCGCTTCGAAAAAGGCCTTGGAGATCGACCACCATGTCGAACTTTTCGAGCCGCAACCCCGATGCCAGCGCCCTCAGTTCCGAAAAGGTGCTGAATGCCCTGAACGGTTTCTTCCACGAGTTTTTGTCGATTATCCACAGCTTGTGAATCAGCGGATGGTTTTCCAGGATCTGGTGGAACCCGCGCCCGACGACCCAGTGGATCTCCGCCGCGGGAAACCGGGCCGCAACGGCAGCTAGGACGGGAAGCCCATGGATGATGTCGCCGAGCGAACTCGGTTTGATTATGAGGATTTTTCGCGGCTCGGAACGAAATGGAAGCGTATCTGTCATCGAAAGCTTTTCCAGGCTTGCAGACCGGCTTTGCGCATCACCCTGTCCACCGCGTCGAGCACCATCTCGACCGAGATCGCGGTCATGCACCGGTGATCTGTCGGGCATTGCCTTTTGAGGCATGGAGCGCACTCGGTGTCCGCGCGCACTATTCTGTAGTTGGAGCACACAGGCGATGTAGTCGTATGGTCGGTCGGGCCGAAAAGCGCAACGAGAGGTCTGTCGAAGGCGGCCGCAACATGCATCGGCCCGGAATCGTTCGTAACGACCAGGTCCATGCACGACATGAGCGCCATGGCCTCGCGCACGGAGGTTTTCCCGATCATGTTAAGAGGCGCCGTGCCCATGGCATTCTCGATGGCTGCACCGATCTCCGTTTCACCAGGTCCGCCCAGCAGCAGCACCTTGAACCGGTATTCGGAAGCCAGGCGGTCCGCCACTTCGGCAAACCGTTCCGGATACCACCTTTTCGCGGAACCGAACGCAGCGCCGGGATTTATCCCGAGCCACCGCCCCTCGCCAAGCAGCCTGCGCGCGGCTCTTTTCTCCCCGTCGGTGCAGAAAAGCGACAGGTGCGGTTCATGGACCGGAATTCCCAGCATCGCGAGCATATTGAGATAGTATTGGGTATGGTGGAGCCGAAGTGCTTCTTCGGATACCGGAACCCCATGCGTGAGCAGAAACCCGCGTCCGTCCGTACGGTAGCCGGCCCGCGTGCCGATACGGGCTGCAAAGGCGATGATCGCCGCTTCGATGGCATTCTGGAGCAGCACGGCAAGATCGAAATCTTCCCCGGCGAGGGCGCCGCTCAGACGCAGGAGCCCCCCTATTCCCTTGTGCGCCCCTTTTTTGTCGTAGACAATCACCCGGTCGCAGGACGGATGATTCTGCATGAGTTCCGAAACGGCGGGATTGGCCAGCAGCACGATTTCGGCCCTCGGAAATGCCGACCGGATCGCCCCGAGAGCGGGCGTAGTCATGACGGCATCCCCGATCCAGTTGGTGCCGCGGACCAGTATTTTTCGGAAATTTCCGGGATCGAGCGTGCGCATTCCGATTCCGGTCTCTACTCGTCCGACCTGTGGTCGAATACCCGCTTGGCCTTCCTTTCCGTCCGCGGAAGGGAGCCGTATTCGACCATCTCGATCTGCGGGCGGACCATGATCTGGCGGCGGATTTCAGCCCCAATGTCTTCCGAGAGCCTCTTTGCCGCATCGGGCGAGTCGTTGTCCATCCCTTCAACCTTGAGCAGCATGATGTCGCGGCCGTCCTCCCTGCGGAACAGGTGGACCTGGTACTCGCTTCCGACCCCGGGAATCTGGCTCAGGACGTGCTCGATCTGTCCCGGGTATATGTTGACGGCGCGGAAGATGAACATATCGTCGGAGCGGCCCAGAATATGATCGTGCCGTGGCAGAGGGTTGCCGCACGGACACTCTCCCGGAATGAAACGCGTAAGGTCCCGCGTCCGGTAGCGGATCAGCGGAGATCCCTCTTTTCTAAGGGTCGTTACGACCATTTCCCCGATTTCTCCCGGCGGAACGGGTTCCAACGTCTCCGGATCGAGGATCTCGAGGATGTAGTAGTCCGCCCAGTAGTGAACGCCCTGGTGGGCAATGCACTCGAGGCCGGTGCCCGGACCGTAGAGTTCCGTCAGGCCGGGAATATCGAAAAGGTTCTGTGCCCCGGTTATCTCCTGGATCCTCTGGCGCATTCTGCGGCTGTGGCGCTCCGCCCCGAAAATGAAGGTCTTCAGGGCCAACTTGTCCTGAATCCCGCGCCGCTCGATCTCTTCGGCGATCAGAAGGGCCATGGAGGCGGTTGCGCAAAATACGGTACTCTGCATGTCTTCCAGCAGTTGGCAGTGCATTTCGGTGTTGGCGGGACCGACGGGAACGGCCATCGCTCCGAACCGCTCGCACCCGAGCTGGAATCCTACTCCGGCCGTCCACAACCCGTAGCCCACCGCGATCTGGACCCTGTCGGCGGGGGTGAGCTGCGCCATCTCATAGCACCGGGCAAACATAGTCGCCCAATCGTCGATATCCTTCCGTGTGTAGCACAGGACCTTCCTTTTTCCGGTCGTGCCCGAGGAGGCGTGAATGCGGACGATCTTTTCGAACGGAACGGCCCGCAGGGGGAAAGGATATTCGTCGCGCAGGTCCTGGGCGGTCGTGAAGGGAAGCCTGCGTAGATCGTCGAGGGATCGGATCTGAGTGGGGTTCACACCGGCGTCTTCCAGTCTCTTTCGGTAAAAGGGGGAATTGTTGTACGCATGCGAAACAGTCCACTGCAACCCCTGAAGCTGGAGTGCCGGCAGGTCGTTCAGAGTTGCCCGAACCGGCATGAAGGAAACACTCATCGTCACAGTTCTCCTCTCGATTTCTTTGTATTTATCGACTCGCTCCGGGGCTCGGGAAAAAGCGGGAAAAAGCAGCAAAATTCCGACTTGAGGCGTACCGGGGAGTATCCTGGCCTTGGTGAACACTTCCATATCATAATCAGCGGCAAATTTCACACAAACTAAATTGAATTCATGCAAATATCGTTGCTACAGAGTTTACGGACATCTATCTTGTCTAGCTTGATTCGCAAGGGTATCATTCCCGGAATTTTACGCTGTATAAAGATTTTTTCAAACGCGCTTGTCCCGCCGGGACGGGAGGAAATGCATGAAACGTGCAGGAAGAAAAGAAACCTGCATTGGAGTATTCATACTATTTGTTCTGGCCGGGATAGCCGGAGGGGTGTTTTTTACCCAATCCCTCTACGACCCGGCATTTTTCAGTTCGATAATGCTCAAGGAAAAGCCGTCCGTCCATCCTATGCCTGCCAGGGACTCCGCGCCTCTGCCCGCTTATCTGCCCGAGGGCCTCACGCCGCTGGGAGCCGAGGAACTGTTCGACTCGGAAACCCTGTCCGACAAAATCGACGGAAAAGCCGAACTCTATCTCTCCTCCGGCTTCAGGCAGCTCTCCACCCGCCGTTTTGCAAAAAAGTCCGATCCGAAGAGCTGGTTCGAACTCTTCGTCTATGACATGGGAGAGGCCAACAACGCCTTTTCCGTCTACAGCCTCCAGAAGAGAAAAGAGGCACAGAAATCCGACGTCACGGCATTTGCCTACAAAACCGACGACGCGCTTTTCTTCATAAGCGGGTCCAAGTACTTCGAAATCATATCCGGCGCTAGCGATATGGGCAACGAGATGCTCGCGCTGGCCAAGAACCTGGTCGATGCCGAACCCAAAACAACGGGTCAGGCGGTGGAGTTTACGTACTTCCCGCCGGAATCCCTGGACCAGTCCTCCATATCGCTCCATATGAGCGATGTTTTCGGATTCAGCGACCTGGACCGCGTCTATACCGCCCAGTATCAGGTTGGAAGCGACCAGGTCACCGCGTTTGTCTCCATGCGCGACAACCCTGAGGAAGCCGCCGGCCTCGCAGACGCCTACGGCCGCTTTCTCGTTGAAAACGGCGGGAAAGACCTGGGCGAAATTCAGGGCGTACCCGGCTCCAGGCTCTTCCAGGTGTACGACACGTACGAAGCCGTTCTTCACAAAGGCAGATTCCTGGCCGGAACCCATGAAGTCGAAAACAGGGATTCCGCCGCTCAGATCGCCGCACAGGTTTATCGGAAGCTCAATGAAGAAGCCGAATAAGACATCGCAACCAGAGGGACGCCGTCCGGAAATGGACCGGCGCGATTTCCTGATCCGCTCCGCAAAAGCCGGCTTCGCCATTGCTGCTGCCGCCGGCCTGGGCTACGGCCTCTACGATCCGAACGGGCCCGTTCCCGCTACGGAAATATCCGACCTGGCGCTCCCGGATTTCTCGGTCCCCGAAGCGGGCAAAAAAATTGCCGTCGTGACCGGGTCAGACCGAATCAAGGCGATCAACTCCGGGCTAAAAGCCCTTGGCGGCATCGAAACCTTCATCAAAAAGGGCGACCGGGTCCTCATCAAGGTTAACGCCGCTTTTGCCTCCCCGCCGTCCCTTTGCGCCACGACCAACCCGGAACTCCTCTCCGAATTGGTCCGGCTGTGCTTCGCTGCTGGCGCTGCTTCGGTCGCCGTTACGGATAATCCCATCAACAACCCCGAGAGCTGTTTTACGCTGACCGGGATAGGCGAAACGGCGCAAACGAGCGGCGCGCGGCTGATCCTTCCCAGGGAATCACTCTTTTCGAACATCACCGTCCCGGAAAGCAACTTCATCAAAAGCTGGCCCGTCCTCACCGGCTCCTTCCAGGGCATCACGAAGCTGATCGGCGTCGCTCCCGTCAAGGACCACCACAGGAGCGGAGCATCCATGTCCATGAAGAACTGGTACGGCTTCATCGGAGGCCGCCGCAACATCTTTCACCAGGATATCCACACGTTCATCAGGGACCTTGCCCTGATGATAAAACCCACGTTCGTCATTCTCGACGGAACCTTCACCATGATATCCAACGGTCCGACCGGGGGCTCCACCGCCGACCTCAAGCAGACCAATACGATGATCGTCAGCACCGACCAGGTTGCGGCCGATGCTGCCGGCGCCCTGCTGCTGGGCAAAGGGCCGGGTGAGCTTCCTTTTATAGCGAAAGCCGAACAGGCCGGAGCGGGCACCGCCGATTTCGAATCGCTCAACCCTGTTCGCGTTTCCATCGGCTGAAAGAGTACCTATGAAGATTACAATCGTCAGGCGTATCAGCCAGATTTTCTTCTTCGCCTTGTTCATCTGGTTCTGTATCGCAAGCACGTTCGGGGATTCTTTCTGGCAGCTTCGCGGCTGGCCCGTCAACTGGTTCCTCGAACTCGACCCGCTCGTCGCGCTCGGAAACCTCCTTACCACCCGATCCCTCTACGGAGGACTGGCATGGGCGGTCCTGACCGTCGCCCTCACCATCGTGCTTGGAAGGTTTTTCTGTGGCTGGGTCTGTCCTTTCGGCTCCATCCACCACTTCTTCGGCTATCTCGGCCGCCTCGGAAAGCCGGTGAAGGAGCATATCGCCGCGAACCGCTATCGAAGCGGCCAGAAGGTCAAGTACTACATCCTTTTCGGATTGCTCTTCGCCGCCGCGGCCGGATTCGTTCTCAAACTGGACGGACTCGTCATCGCTTCGCTTCAGACGGGCCTGCTCGATCCGATCCCTTTGGTGTACCGGTCGATCAACCTGCTTCTTCTTCCCTTTGCAGATTCGGCCACCCATCTGACCTCGGCCGCCCAGCGCCACTATGACGGCGCATGGCTGATCGCGGCGATCTTCCTCGCAGCCGTACTGCTGAACCTGAAGATCCCCCGGTTCTACTGCCGCTTCGTATGCCCGCTCGGGGCGCTCTACGGTATCCTCGGCCGCTATGCGCTCTGGCGGATCGGGAAAAAACAAGCCGAGTGCTCCACCTGCCGGCTCTGCTCCACAAACTGCGAAGGCGCCTGCGAACCCGGCGAAAAAATCCGCATCCCCGAATGCGTCCTGTGCATGAACTGTCTCCACACCTGCAAGGACGACCTGGTCGGTTACAACACTTTCCGTTCGGCTTCAGGCGAAATCGCCTCCCCCGACCTTTCCCGCCGGGGCTTCGTTGCAGCGTCCGTATCGGGCATCGCGGCCATCCCCCTCATGAGGCTGGACGGGGCGCTCGGGCAGAATTGGGACCCGAAGCTCGTCCGGCCTCCCGGGTCTCTTCCCGAAACCGAGTTTCTCGACCGCTGCCTCAAATGCGGCCAGTGCGCCCGCGTCTGCCCGACAAACGTCATCCAGCCCGATACGGTCGGCGGTGGAGTCGAACGCATCTGGACTCCCGCCCTTAATTTCCGCGCCGGTACGAGCGGCTGCCAGCTCAACTGCGTCGCCTGCGGACATATATGCCCGACCGCCGCCATCCGCCCCATTACCCTCGAAGAAAAACTCGGGCGCGGTTCGTTCGAGAAAAACGGCCCCGTGCGCATCGGAACGGCTTTCGTCGACCGCACCCGGTGCCTGCCCTGGGCAATGGACAAACCCTGCATCGTATGCCAGGAAAACTGCCCGGTAAGCCCCAAGGCCATATTCACCAAAGAGGCCTTCATCACCGTGCGAAACGGCAATCTCGAAATCGCCCAGGTGCGCTCGGCCGTAATGGAACTCCCCAAACCGGTCCTGCAGCCCGAGCGCTTCGGCACAGGCGATTACTTCCTCCTGGCCGATGCCGGAGGAAGCCAGGCAAGAAAGCGCATCGTCGCCAACACGGAAAACTCCATAGTTTTGGAATCGGCGCTGCCGACAGACTTCAATCCGTCCGCTCTCAAAAGCGTCCAGCTCCAGGTCCGACTCCAGTACCCTCAGGTCGATCCCGAACGCTGCATCGGCTGCGGGATTTGCGAGCACGAATGCCCGGTGAGCGGACAACGTGCGATACGGGTAAGCGCCGAAGGCGAGTCCCGGCACAGGAAACATTCGCTGCTTTTGAAATAATCGTCGCTGGAATTGTACCTACTGGGAAACAGTCACTCACACGGAGTCTCTATCATGGCCGACAAAGGCAAAGTTTCACGTCGCGATTTTTTGAAATTGGCAGGCCTCGCCGGCACCGGGTCGATACTCCTCCCCGGTAGCGCGCTGGCGGCATCCGCCGAGGGTGAAAAGGCCCCGCAGGCATCCGAGGTCCCGACCCGGCCCTTCGGGAAAACCGGGGTGAACGTTTCCATGCTCGCCCTCGGGACCATGTTCGACATCCCCTCCAACCAGCTCCTTCTCAGGCAGGCCCTCAAATGGGGCGTCACCTACTGGGATACCGCCGACTGCTACGAGGGGGGAAACAGCGAGATCGGAATCGGAACATTCCTGACTAGGAATCCCGACGCCCGGAAGAAAATCTTCCTCGTCACCAAGTCCGACAAGCGCGACCCCAAAGGTCTCACCGACCTGCTTGACCGCTCTCTCAAGCGAATGAAAACCGACTATGTCGACCTCTACTTCGTGCACGGCATCGATTCGCTGAAAGAAATCAATAGCGACACCAAAGCATGGGCGGAAAAAGCAAAATCCCAGGGTAAAATAAAATTCTTCGGGTTCAGCGCCCACAGCAACATGGAAGACCTCATGCTCGGAGCGGCCAAACTCGGTTGGATCGACGGCATCATGATCAGCTACAACTTCAGGCTGATGCGTACTCAAAAAATGCGCTCGGCCGTCGAGGCCTGCACAAAGGCCGGAATCGGCCTCACCGCCATGAAAACGCAGGGCGGCGGCCAGATATCCGGGGCAACGGATGCCGATCTCGAGATGGGGGGCCGCTTTATGAAACAGGGCTTTACCGACTGCCAGGCCAAGATCAAAGCCGTCTGGGAAGACCCGAACATCGCCTCGGTCTGCTCCCAGATGCCCAGCATGTCCGTCCTGACGTCCAATATCGCCGCAGCCCTCAACCAGACAAAACTGTCCGCCGCAGACCTCGAATTCATGGACCAATACGCGGAAACAACCGCCCATACCTACTGCGCCGGATGCACATCCATCTGCCATCCGGCAGTGGCCGGAAACATCCCCGTGGGCGACATCATGCGCTACCTCATGTACCACAACAGCTACGGCGATATCGAACGCGCCAAAACTCTGTTTTCTGAAATTCCGCCCGAGGTGCGCGACGGTCTTCTCACTGCCGACTACTCCCGGGCCGAATCGCTTTGCCCGCAAAGGCTGAAGATCGCCAGCCTCATAGGACATGCGGTTTCGGTGCTGAGCGCGTAAGGCAAAAACGACTAAGGTAAAAAGCGTGGGGACCTCGGCCCACCCCCTTCGTCACGCTTTGCGTGACTCACGAGGGTGCTTCGGCGGCCCCTCGCTTCTTGTGGGAGAGGCTTCCAGACTCGATCAATCCTCAATAGGCAATGTAGGAATCCACAGGGGCAAAATCGTCGGTCAGGATCGGGACGTCTTCTCTCACTGTTCCCGTATAGAGCCGGCCCAGCAGTTCCCGCAGTTCGGGGTCCTGCGTGGATTCCTCCATCCGCATATCCGTTTTCTGCGCTACCAGCATGATATTCTGCCAGATATCCCCATCCTCGCCGGAATTGACCGGATAAAGCCGGACCTGCCTGAAAACGGACTTGTAAGTGGCGTACTCGGCGCGCAGGAACCGCCCCGTCCTCCCATCCAAACTCGATAGAATATTCAGGATCACGACCCCATCGTCCGCCAGCCGGTCGTGCAACAGTCTGGCGGTTTCCTGCGTCGTCAGGTGGAACGGGATGGAATAGTGGGAATTGAATGCATCGATCAGGATGGCGTCGTATTTTTTGTCGCTCTTATTCAAAGCCGACCGGGCATCCCCGTGGATAACGGTAAGGCGCGGATCCTGCCCGAGCGCGAAAAACTCCCGCGCAAGCTCGGTTACCTTCGGGTCGATCTCCATGACGTCTATCTTCAGGTTCGGATACTTTGCCAGCGCATACTTCGGGTAGGAATACCCTCCGCCCCCGATGATGAGCATGCTCTTCAAATCCGGTTTGCAGCAGGCGGCCAGGTCGTAGAACTTCGAATAGGGCAGCGCCAGGCGGGTCGGCTCCTCGACATACATCGCCGACTGCATCGCCTTAGGGTGGGTGGTCATGATACGAAACGTCAGGCCCGAGCGGAAATCCTTCCCGTCGTAGATGATGATCCGGTTGTAGTCCGTATCTATGTCGTGAAATCCGTGGGCGGCGAGATAGTTTTCGTACGAATCCGCCGCAATCGCCAGAATGACGAAAAGCCCCAGGGCCGATAGCTTCAGGAGCTTCCCGCCCATGAATGCCACCAGAGACGTCACCACCAGGATAATGCTCAGGACATACAGGATCTTGGTGCTGCCGAGGAAAGCGATGAGAAAGAATCCGCCGGCAAACGTCCCCAGGATGCTCCCGATGGTCGAAACAGCATACAGGCGACCGACGGTGTTCCCCGACTTGTCGAGCGAAGTCAGCTTGAGCTTAACGGCATAGGGCGAAACCATCCCGAGCAGGATGCCGGGAGGAGCGAAAAGCACGATCGTGGCGACCGCGGACGACAGGCGGATGCTCGTCGCATGATCCTGGAGAAAGTTCAGGATGAAGGATTTGCTGAGAGCGATGGCCGCAATGAAGAAAGCCGCCAGGAGGATGATAAGCGACAGCCCCCTGTAGCTCGCATTCTTGTCCGCCTTAGCGCCGCCCCACCAATACCCGATGCTGAGGCTCGCGAGGATAATCCCGATAAGGCTCGTCCACACGATGATGGACGAGCCCAGGTAAGGGGCCAGTATCCGCGAACCGACCATCTCGAGGACCATGACGACGGCCCCGCACAAGAATACTACTAATTCCAGCATGATATCGCCTCACCCATTCGAAGGGATACGGATCTGCCTATACGGCGGCGAAAATGCATACGAAGTTCCGCATATATACCTTATTGGAGGGGAGAAATACAGGCGAACGGCTCGATGGTTTGAATCAGGCAATCGGAAACCGGCTCGAATCCCGGGGTACGGCTCATCTTTACCGGGCATCGAGGCCTTTGCCCGCTTCGCGGAGTACGCGCTTCACCAGGATCTTGTCTCGAACAACAATATAGGCCCTATATGACTTATTGGACTATATTGACATCGCCCCCCCGCCTTTGCTCACCTCGGCTGGCCGCGCTGAGGTCCGCCTCCGTGCTCCTGCCTCGGCCCGCCATACGGTGCTTTCTGCATCCGGGGACCTCCGCCCGAAGGAGGACCGCCCCGGGGGCATTCCACGCTGGATGCTCGGCTGCCTCTGCATTCCACGTAGTTCCTGCGGCGCGCGCTGTCTTTGCTGCTGCACCTGGCCGAGTCCCCTCGTCGCTGGTTTCTGAACCTGCCTGCTGCCCCGTTCGGGCCTTTGCGGCCGCTGCTGTAAGCGCGGATCTGCCGACCTCTGCGGACCTTCCCGGCCCTGGACAATGCCCTGCCCGCCTGCTTGCGGCGGCCTCTTTACGCTACTGCGCGGCGGCTGAACGGCTCGCTCGCTCCGCGACTGCGGCGCCTGCACACTCTGCCTCGGGGGCTTGGGCGGCCTCGGCCCTTTAACGGCCGGAGCGCCCGTCGCAGGCATTCCCGCCGGCCTGCCCTGGACGGCCCGGGGTGATCTTGTCTGCGACTTCAAAACCCTTTCCTCGAACTTGACCTCGGATCGCGGCCTGTTCGCCTGGCTTTCAGGAACGATTTTCCCGCTGAGCTGCGGCTTTTGCACCTGTGCCGCCTGAGGACCGCGAAGAGGCGCAGCCTGTTTCATCCCGGCCATGCCGTGCTCTATCGAACGGGCCGATACCGCGCCCGCCTGCCGGGCGGCCAGGGCGCGGTTCTGATCGATCCTCGCCACGACGGCCTGGTGCGGCTTGGCGTCGATCCGAGCCATGTTGGTATTGTATACGAACCGGTTCCGCATGGTGCTGTAGTTGGCCATCACGGCATTGCTGACGACGGGGGCCGCCCGGTAGTGATTTACTATGGTCGTCTGGCTGATGTTGGTGATACGCACGGAGGTATAGTTGTTCACCGCATAGAAATGGCTCTGGTCCACAATGACCGCCCGGTTGAGGTAGGCCAGGCCGCCCAGGTCGATCCGGATGCCCGCCGGGTTGACACCTGCGAAAACAGCGCCGGGCCCCCAATGGTGATGGGAATAATAGATTTCCGCGGGAGCCAGCGGCACCCAGCCTATATCGATTCCAGTGTGAATCCATGCGACCCTGCCGGGATACCAGCAGGCACAGCCGCCGAGGTATCCCACCTTGACCGTTACGGGCGGCGCCCAGTACCAGGCCCGGTACGAATCGACATACACCCAGTTCCCGTAATGGTGGGTTACATATCCATATTCCTCCTCAGGAATCCAGACATTGTCCTCGCGCCACACGGTCCACCTGCCAACCGTGAACGGCTGCCAATCCGGGGCGACCGATACCGGTCGCCAAAGCGTCCGGTATTCTCCCTGGTAATAGACACGTTCCCATCGGCCGTTCCGGTCCAGATCGTATGCATCGGACTGCAGAGCAGGAGGCAGGAACTGCACCGACTCGCCCTTCACCTGGACCCGCTGGGTCCACAACTGTTCGCGCGAGAGGTTCCAGTCGTCCCAGGCAGTATCGACCGTCCCGTCGCCCTCGACTACCTGTTTGCCGTCAGAGAGGATGGAAGCCCCTCCTGCTTCTATGGGATACTTGGCGCCGCCCTCGACAGCGAATTCCACAACCCCGTCCAGGCTGATGACTTCGACCGAGCCGTCCCCGACGTAGAGGTCGAATGCCGTGCCCGGCCGTGCTACGACGTATCCGAAGGGGGTGGTCGCCTTGATCACCGCATCCCGGTTTTTGTTGTAAAACCGCGTCGTGCCGGAGGCCACGTCGATCTCGGTCGCGTCATTGCGCAGGGCCAGGAGTTGAACCTGGGTATCGCCCCCAACCCGCAGCCAGGTTCCGTTGGGCAGTTTGAATTCCGCTTTGCCGGTATCGTTGGAATAAAGAGCGTCGTCAGTCCCGAAAGGAGCGTCCTTGACGGTCGCCACCCAGTCCTTTTCCGCATAGACATATCGGAGAAGCTGGCCGTCGATGAAGGAGATCCGTCCCACAAGGGGCGGATTTTCCCCCGGCTTGACCTGCGCGGATGCGCACGGCGCCCAGATCGCGCCCAGAAGGAACGCAAGTGCGAAAAACCCCGCTCTTTTCATCTTCACTCCCAATGCTTGCGAAAGCCCCACGGAACACTCCCTTTCGAAAAAAACGGACTCATCGTGCACTCTCGTCCGAACTTATCAGGAAGGACGAACCATACGAATAAAAAGTTTAATTTCCTGCCCGAATTATGATTGCCCGAAACTGGAGAATGAGCGAAAATCCGCCTCGCAATTTCGTCATAGTTTATTTATTACCAGGATAAACGATAGGATTCAATTGATCACAATCGCCCTCAGGATGGAAGCGCTTCTTTTTGCGCTTTTCCTTTGTATTCCGGCGCAGATCGTATGCACATGGAAAAGCGGTGAAAAATTCCAGTGTCTTGTTAAATTGGTGGAATAGAAGTATAAGGGGGCCAAGCGGCAGAAACCCCTTGGGCTAAATAAATCCTGTTCACAAAATTAATCGAGTTTGAAAGGAAGTGCATGCGAAGGAACAGCTTCATATGCCTGGTGCTGGCATTTTTTCTGGCCCTTTTCGTCGTGCCCGCACCCGTATCGGCGGTCGAGCACACTCCGGGCAAAAGGATGAAATCGGTGCCCGGTGCCGAAAAACGTACGGGCTCACAACAGAAGGGAAAAGCGGACGTAGCGGCAAAGGGGGCCGGTTCGGCCACCGATGTTACTCCCGGCCAGATAAACGCAAGGTCCGCAGTATTGATGGAAGTCACCACTGGGACGATTCTTTTCGAGCAAAATGCGGACGAGCCCATCGAACCTGCCTCTTTTACCAAGATTGCAACTCTTTATCTCGTTTTCGAAGCCCTTCAGCAGAACCGCATCCATCTAAACGATGAGGTCTGGATCAGCGAAGCGGCCTGGCGCACCGGCGGGTCCAAGATGTTCGTCGGCATCGGTACCAGGGTGCCCCTCGAAGAGCTGATAAAGGGGATTGCGGTTGTCTCGGGAAATGACGCCTGCATTGCTACGGCGGAGCACCTGAGCGGGAGCGTCGACACCTTCGTGGACGCAATGAACCGGATGGGCAAGCAACTTGGCATGACCCACACCACTTTCCTCAATCCGAACGGCCTTCCCGCGGACGGGCAGATCACCACCGCCAGGGACATGGCGATCCTGGACACCGCCTACCTGAAAAGGTTCCCCGAATCGCTCAAGTACCACTCCATGCGGGAATGGAACTATAACAACATCGTCCAGTACAACCGCAACCACCTGCTTCTCAAGGATTCCACCATCGACGGGTTGAAAACGGGATACATCGCAGCCTCCGGATACCACCTCTCCGCGACCTCTCAGCGCGACGGCATGCGCCTGATCGCCGTGGTGATGGGCGCGGTCAATCCGGCAACCCGCGAAAGAGAAGCCCTCAAGCTGCTAAACTACGGGTACCGCAATTTCACCCTGGTCCAGCCGTTCAAGGAAGGCCAGCCCATTACGACGGTGAACGTGTGGAAGGGACAGCAGGACAAAATTCAGATCTATCCCAAGGATGCCCCGACCTTCCTGATTCCGCAGACGCAGAAAAACCTCCTGAAATGGAACGTGCAGGCTCCCTCCGATGCCGTTGCACCGATTGAGAACGGGCAGGAACTGGGGCAGCTTGTTTTCACCGTTTCCGATCAGCCCAAGCGCACGGTCTCCCTGGTCAGCCATGAAGATGTTCCGCTCGCCGGGTGGTTCAAAAGAACCTGGCAGTCCATCGTGGCGCTTGTAAAGTTCGATTGGAGATGGGTGAGCGGTATTCTCGGCGGGATCGCGATAATCGTCATCGCGATTATTCTCCTGGCCGGCCGCAAACCGAGAGGCTATTCCAGGTAAAATCAACAGTACACCAAAAACACCAAAGGGCGGGCACGACGATCGTGCCCGCCCTTTTTTATAAGTCATATATGACTTATTGGACTTATACATAGTCCTCCCGCTTTACCACGCCCCGGATCTTTTCATCCCGTAGAAACCGGTTCACATTCTCCGATGCCATCCCGACCGCCCCGGTCAGTATCCCCGGCACTGCCGACGAATTGTGCGGAGTCCCCAGGAAGTTGGGCAGGTCGAAAAACGGATAATTCACCTTGAACTCGCCGTTCATCGCAGGTTCTATCCACCAGGTATCAATGCCCGCACCGAAATCGGGATTTTGTTTCAAGTGGGCGTAAAGCGCTCGTTCGTCGATAATCGCCCCCCTTGCCACGTTGATGATGATGGCATCCGGCTTCATGAGGCCGAGTTCGCGAGCGCCTATAAGGCCCTTGGTGCTTTTTACGAGAGGAATGGATACGAGAAGGACATCCGAGTTTTTCAGGACGAGATCGAGTTGACCGAGCGTTCCGATGAAATCGACCGGCTCGTCGGTCCGGCCGCTCGTGTTCAGGGCGAAGATCTTCATCCCCAACGCCCTCATGAGATGGGAGGCGGCCTGCCCTATTCCCCCGAACCCGAGCACGCCAAAGGTAAGCCCTCGAAGGTATTTATTCCGCGTTTTCTGGTCGAATTCGCCCGCCTTGAGCCTGGCGTTGCCGGTGCAAAACCTTTTGGCGAGGGCCAGCGCCATCCCGAGTATGTGCTCTGCCATGGGTGCGGCATAGGCGCCCGGGTTTGAAGCGATGAGAGGCCCTCCGGGCAGAAGGCCGAAGGGAAGATGGTCGGCCCCGGCCGTTACGAGTTGAATCAGCCGCACTGTCTTGAGGAGCCCGAATTCATCCGCACTGAATTCTTTGGCCGGGTTCCACGTGATGACGACATCCGCGCGTTCGATGGCCGCGGCGCGGGAGGGTTCGGGCAGATCGGGCAGAAATACCGGCTCGGCCACTCTTGAAAGGAGATGCCGGAACTTTTCCCTGTGTGCGGATTCCGGAACGTAAGAGACGAGCACTGCCGGTTTGGCCATATTTTTCTCCATTCCTTCTGTATGCTGCTATAATGTAGGCCTCTTCAGGGGCCCCGTGACGCGATCCGAAAAAGTCTCGATCACCACGCAACCGCCAGCCGCAAATTCGAGCGCATTCGGGGCCCGGATTATACATCTTTGCCGTCTTGTCTTTGTATTCTTTGCGCCACGCCTATATGAGGAGGATCTATGGAAGACCGGCCCAGGTTCTTTGCTCCCGTCCAGGTTCGCTACGTGGAAACCGACATGCAGGGGCATGTCTTTTTCGGCCATTATTTCACGTACTTCGATGCCGGACTGATCGAATACCTTAGGGCGATCGGTTTCGGCTACAGCGATTTTCTCGAAGCCGGCTTCGATTTCTTCTATATAGAAGCCAACTGCCAGTACAAGGGCCGCGCCTTTTTCGACGACGTTCTGCACGTCCACACCAGGGTGGGAAAGATCGGAAACACCAGCTTCACCTTTGATTTCGTCATAGTTGAACAAACAACCGAGCGCCTGATCGCGACCGGACAAATCGTGGCGGTGGCTATCGACAAGGGCACCCGAAAACCGGTCCGCGTCCCCGAACGGTTCAGGCAGGCGGTTGCGGATTTCGAGGGCCGACTGAATTAGCGCTCCCCAATGACAAAATAACGGAACTATCTGTGGGAGCGGCTTCCAGCCGCGATATTCTCATCGAGGGATGTAAATCCATCAAACGCTGTTGTTCGTCCTTTCTCTTCACGTATAAACAGGAAAAGCAACCCGGGCGGGCCGTTTGCCGCCCGTTTGCCCTGTCCTTAAAATAATATCCTGTAATCACTATGCAAATTCAATTTGGACGACATGTGCGCGATCGTCTGCTATGAGTCATCGCGACTCAAAAGAGAATTACTGCGTGATCTTGCCCTCCAATTCTGCTAATCTTCCGTATTGCCGACCATGGCAGGTAGACGATTCAGCCCCCTACTCCGATCGAGATGATTATGTTGCACGCAAATGCTACGATCAACGGTCTGCAATGTGCCGCCCTTGGTCTCCTGCTCTGCATCCTGCCGGCCTGCTCGGAGAATGCCTCCGGCAAAGCCTCCAATGCCGCCGTAAAGCCCGCAGTCCCCGTTACCGTTTCCAAAGCCGTCCAAAAAACCATGCCGGTGCAGCTCCGCGCGATCGGCAGGGTGCAGGCGTATGCCACCGTGACGGTCAAGGCTCAGGTGTCGGGCGAGTTGATGGGCGTTCATTTCAAGGAGGGGCAGGATGTAAAGAAGGGCGACATGCTTTTCACCATCGATCCGCAGCCCTTCACGGCCCAGCTGAGGCAGGCCGAGGCCAACCTCGCACGAGACAAAGCGCAGCTGGAAAATGCCAGAAAGCAGGTAGAACGCTACGGAGCGGTCGTTACGAAGGGATATGTTTCCCGGGAACAATATGATGCCCTGACGGCCAACGAATCGGCCCTGGCCGCAACCGTCCGAGCGGACGAAGCCGCGGTTGAAAACGCCAAGATATCCCTCAAATACTGCTATATACGCGCGCCTCTCGACGGATGCACCGGCGAACTCAAGGTAAATGCCGGAAACGTCATCAAGCCCAACGACGAAGAAAAGCCCCTGGTCACCATCAACCAGGTCAGGCCCGTGTACGTCATCTTTGCGGTCCCCGAGCAGAACCTTGCCGACGTGAAAAGGTACATGGCGGAAGGAAAACTCTCCGTCTACGCCGCCGTTCCGGGAAAGGAAAACTCTCCAATCACCGGCCATCTGACTTTTCTGGACAACGCAGTCGATTTTTCAACCGGAACGATCCAGCTCAAGGCCGAATTTGCGAACAAACAACGAGAACTCTGGCCAGGTCAGTTCGCCAACGTGACACTGACTCTTGCCGAACAGAAAGGCGCCGTGGTGGTCCCCTTCGAGGCTATTCAGACGGGGCAGCAGGGTGAGTACACCTTCGTTCTCAGGCCCGATTCCACGGTCGAGTACCGTTTGGTTTCCCCCGGCAAAATCATTCAGAACGAGATCATCATCGAAAAGGGAATCGCCCCGGGCGAGTCCGTGGTAACCGACGGCCAGCTCCGGCTCGCAAACGGGTCGAAGGTGAAAGTTGTCGAAAAGGGCGTTGCCGAATAAAAGTGTCGAGGCTGAAAACCTCTCAGATTGATGACAAACTCCAAAATCATCGTGATCGTCATTCCGGCGAAAGCCGGAATCCAGTTTTTTCAAGCACTTCTGGACCCCGACTTTCGTCGGGGTGACGGATTGGGGGTTTTTCAACAGTCTACGAGGCTGAAAACCTCTCCCACATTGAAAGATATTTTTTCAGGTGATTGGATCGTCCGCTGCCAGGGTCACGGCTATTGGCGAGATCGCGGATAGTTGCTGTGCATCATAAATCCTAGCTGACAAAGTACTGGCTGAATGAACATAACGGAACTATTCATAAAGCGGCCCGTTATGACCACGCTCGTCATGATGGGTATTCTTTTGTTCGGATACACCGGGTACAGTGCGCTTCCCGTAAGCGAACTGCCTAATGTGGACTACCCCACAATCGAAGTAACCGGAAACCTGCCCGGCGCAAGCCCGGAAACGATGGCCGCATCGGTTGCCACTCCTCTCGAAAAATCGTTCACCACCATCGCCGGCCTCGATTCCATGACCTCGATCAGTGCGCTGGGAGCAACCCGAATTACGCTGGTCTTTTCTCTCGACCGCAACCTCGACGGCGCAGCCCAGGACGTCCAGACGGCCATTGCTACCGCCCAGCGCCTGCTGCCCCCCGAGATGCCCAATCCTCCTTCCTACAGGAAGGTAAACCCAGCCGATCAGCCCGTACTCTTTCTCGCCCTGAGTTCGCCGATCCTGCCCCTGTCCATGGTCGACGAATACGCCCAGACCCTTTTGGCCCAGCGTATTTCCATGGTAAACGGCGTGGCGCAGGTCATGGTTTTCGGGGCGCAGAAATACGCCGTCCGCGTCCAGGTCAACCCCGACTCGCTCCGCTCCATGGGCATCGGCATCGACGAGATCGAAGACGCCATAGCAAAGGCCAACGTCAACCTGCCCACCGGCACCCTGTACGGCAAGGAAAAAGCCTTCACCATTCAGGCTTCCGGCCAGCTTACCCGCGCCGCAGCCTATCAGAAGCTCATTATCGCCTATCGCAACGGGTCCCCCGTCCGCATCCAGGACCTGGGGACGGCCGTAGACAGCGTCGAAAACGACAAAGTGGCCGCATGGTACAACACGGCTGCGAGCAAGACCCGCGCGATCACCCTGGCCGTTCAGAGGCAGCCGGGCACGAACACCGTCGAGGTGGTCGAGACGATCAAGAACCTCCTGCCCTATTTCCGGGCGCAGATGCCGGAATCCGTCAACCTCGACATCCTGTACGACCGCTCCGAAACCATACGGGACTCCATTAAGGACGTGAAATTTACGCTCTACCTCAGCATCGCCTTGGTCGTCCTGGTTATCTTCATCTTCCTGCGCAACGTGTCCGCAACCGTCATCCCGAGCCTCGCCCTCCCCATGTCCATCATGGGCACGTTCGCATTTATGTACCTGCTCGGCTTCAGCATCGACAACCTCTCCCTCATGGCCCTGACGCTCTGCGTCGGCTTCGTGGTCGACGACGCGATTGTCATGCTGGAAAACATCTACCGCCATATCGAGATGGGCAAGGACAAACTCCAGGCGGCCCTGGACGGCTCCAAGGAGATCGGCTTTACCATCCTGTCCATGACCCTGTCCCTGGCGGCCGTTTTCATACCGCTGCTGTTCATGGGCGGCATCCTCGGCAGGCTTTTCAAGGAATTCGCCGTAACCATCGGCATCGCCATCCTGGTCTCCGGCTTCGTTTCGCTTTCGCTTTCGCCGATGCTGTGCAGCCGGTTTCTGAAAACCGACTCGGGCATGAAGCACAGCCGGCTGTTCGACTTTTCCGAGCGCGTATTCAACGGCATGCTCGGCATCTACAAGTGGACCCTGAGCGCGGTCATCGCACGGCGCCGTGCCACCCTTTTCTTTTCGATACTGCTGATTTTCCTGACGGTTTACCTCTTCGTCGTCATTCCGAAGGATTTCATCCCGAGCCAGGATAACAGCCTCATCGCAGCCACGACGGAAGCTGTCCAGGGTATCTCCTTCGATGCGATGGTCCAGCGGCAGTTGACCGCCATGGACATCGTGCGCTCCGACCCCGCCGTCGAGAACATGATGTCGGCTGCCGGCGCAACCGGGTCGAGCCCGACGGGGAATTCGGGAAGAATGACGATCCACCTCAAGCCCAGGGAGGAACGCTCGGGGATCACGGAAGTTATCCAGAGGCTGCGAAAGAAGCTGGCCGAAATTCCGGGGATGAACATTTACATGCAGAATCCGCCGACCATCCAGATCGGCGGGCGGGTGTCGAAGAGCCAGTACCAGTACACCCTCCAGGGGACGGACACGAACGACCTGTACCACTGGGCGCCGGTTCTCGAATCGAAGCTCAGCGCCCTTCCCGGGCTCCAGGACGTCACCTCGGACCTCCAGATAAAGAACCCCGAAATAATGCTCGAAATCGACCGCGACAAGGCCAATTCCGTCGGCGTCTCGGCCGAACAGATCGAACGCGCGCTCTACAATG
>JAEZXS010000076.1 GCA_023442755.1 Pseudomonadota bacterium
CCTACGGAACACTGCAGATCAAGAAAGACCTGGCATCCGATCCCCTGAGCCACTGCACACTCAGGCGCATCGAACAGCTCAGGCAGGCCATCGTTCGCAAGCTGCGCGCCTTCGAGCAGGCAGCGAACGCCGCGGAGCAAAAGTCGGAAATCGAATGCCGCCACATGCAGCGATCGAACGGATAGGCGAGGTATATTCATGACGACACGACAGGGCTTTATGGAGAAAATACGTGTGCCCGGCGGAACCGGAGTTTTCGAAAAATGCCTCCTCGCAATGCCCCTCCTGCTTCTTCCCCTTCTCTTTGGCGGGGCGAGGCCCTGGCTATGGAGCGCCGTTGCGGCCGTGTTCTTTTCCGGCCTGGTAATCGTGCTGTGGAAAGACAGGGTCTCCATCACTCCGGCCACGGTTGTGGACCGGCATTTCCTGGTCCCGGGTCTGCTGCTTCTCTATCCATTTTTCCAACTGGTCCCTTTACCCGCTTCATTGCTTGCCCTGATCAGCCCGCACAGGGCAATTGTGCTTGCCGATGCGGCTCGGGCCAGCCTCATGCCGGTCCGGGCTTTCACCATCTCCTACGGAACCGTCACCACGCTGTTTTCCGCTTTGTGGTGGGTGTTCCTGGGAGCATTCGCACTGCTTCTTCAACGGGTGGTGCGAACGGATAAGGGACTGGAACGTTTTGTAATTTTCCTTTTCGTAGTCGGGTTTCTCGAGTCCTTCTACGGGTTGCTCCAGGTGCTCGTCCCGACATTGGGAGTGCTTGCCAGCCAGAGCCCGGACAGCATCTTTGCGGGCATCGCCAGGGGCACCTTCATTAACCGCAACCATTATGCGGCATTCTTAGGAATGATCTGGCCGGTTCTGGTTGCGTATATAATGACTTTGAAGAGTTCTCCGGATGAAGCCCGCGCAGGCTTGCGCAGGCGGGGAAGCACGAAGCTGAACGAGAAACAGATCACCCTGGTTTTCATCACCGCAATGGTGCTGCTTTCCCTGGTTTTTTCGATGTCTCGCGGCGGCATTATCGGAGCGCTTATTGCACTCACGGTTTTCATTGCTTTCGGAAGGGGAGCGCAATGGAAGGGATTGTTCATATCCCTGGTGGGCTGCTGGCTGATCGTTTTCTCCTACGGCGCCGTTATCGGTTTCGACGGTATCCTGGAGAGGTTTCAAACCATCTCCGACGATGCCCCGGGGCGCATGGAGATCTGGAGAGACTGCCGGCACATTGTCGAGGACCATCCCCTCACGGGCGTGGGCCTGGGGAATAATGCGCTTGTCTTCGACATCTATCAAACCCACCTTCCGGACGATCTCCATGCCAGCCATGCCCACAACGATTATCTCCAGCTTGCGACCGAACTCGGGCTTCCCGCCGCCATAGTAATTTCGCTGCTGGTCTGGTTTTTTTGGTGGAAAACGGCATTGAATCTGAGGCGATCGTGCAGCCCTGCCCATGATCGGCGCCGGATGCTCAAACTGGGAGCACTGGCCGGCACGGCGGCCTTTCTCTGTCACAGCTGGGTCGAATTCAACTGGCAGATTCCCGCAAACCAGCTCTATTTCATTGCCCTTCTCGTCATTATGGGAACCAGCCCGACACAACAGCCGGAAAGGCCTGCACAGTCATGAAAAACACATTTATCATCCTTTTTGGTATCTGCCTGATCCTCCAACTCCCATCCCACTGCAAGTCTGCGGAACCGGCAGGCAGTTTAACAGGGAGTTTCACCGTTTACGACGGACTGGGCTACAGGAACAAGCCCGATCTCACCGCGTTCGGAATGAAGGAACTCTACATTGCCTACACTGCGGAAATCTGGAGCGGCGTCTCATCCCACGATCAACCCAACGAAATAGCGGTCAGAAACGTTGCGAGAAAGATGCGCCCCAAAGTGCCCCTCGTGCTGGATGTCGAACACTGGAAGCTCCAGGGCAGGGACAGGCAGGTCGAAGAAAATATCGACAAGCTGATCAGGTTGGCGGATTGGGTCCATAAGGAAAATCCTGACCAAAAGGTCGGTTTCTTCGGGTTGATGCCTATCAGCAATGCGTATAAGGAATTGAATTATGCGAAAGCCACTCTTAACCTGCTGGGACTTCCACGGATAAAAGAGGAATACCGCGAATTGCAGGCTGATAATTCCCGTCTCAAACGCCTGGCATCCCATGTTGATTTCGTCTGTCCAGTTCTCTACACTTTCAAAAACCTGAACGGGGCTGCTTACGATAAATGCTGGGACACCATGGCCGTCAATGCGATCGCCGAGGCGAGACAGTACGGAAAGCCCATATACGTTTTCCTTTGGCCGCAGTTTTTCGATCACAAGGAGAGAACCGGTGACAGAGCGTTCATTCCCGACACATTCTGGAGGCACGAACTGGAACTTGCCCGGAACAATAAAGCAGACGGAGCCATTATCTGGGGGTCCACAACATTCCGAAAAGCCGGCTGGAATGGGGACGATCCATGGTGGAAAATCACGAGAGAGTTTGTCGCTTCAATAAAAAAATAAACACCTCAAAACCTTAGACGGAATTCCAAAAGGGCTCGCGCTTGTGCGCGAGCCCTTTTGGCGTTTTGTATATTGTTTTTGTATGATTTACTTCGTTTTCGAATAGTATTCGATTCCTACTTAAATGCTTTTCTTGCACTTTTTCTTTACAAAATCCATGATCGTGCTAATTTCCTTCCATGTCCATTCGTTAGCTATCGCTCCCAAAATAATCAGTCTCAGAGGTCGTTATGACATCAAAGTGTGCTCAGAGCACCTCCAGCAACATATTTTTCCGCAGTATTCAAAGTAAGCTTATTCTGCTGCTCGGCATTCTTCTTGTCCCTACCCTTCTCATACAGGCATACATCTACCACGACCGCTTTCGAACCTCCCGCTCCGAGGAACTTCAGGACAACCTCGAAGTTGCCAGAGCAGTTGCCAAGGCGTTCGATGCCTGGCTGCAGAACGTTCTCGACAACGAACTGCTGATCGGGGCGGTGTTGCTGTCATCGCAGCCGCCTATGCCTGAAGATCGGGGCCGGCTCTTCGCGATGGCAATTACGACCGCCCCCACTATCCGATATCTCTCCTTCCTGAATCCGTCCGGCGCCATAATTGCCTCTTCGAACTTCGATTCGATGGAAGAAGATGTGACGGAATGTTCCCGGCTGGGTGAGATTCTGGCCGGGAAGGACTTTACGATCAGCAATCTTGTATTCTCGAAGCAGAGGGAACTGCCTTACTTCACAATAAGCAGAGGCATCAGGGATGAGTTCGGCAACCTGCATGGCATTATCGTCGCAAGGATTGCACCGGAGCAATTGCGAGATGTCCTGGGAATCAAAAGGTCTCGCGATGCAGGGGTCAGCATTCTCGACAGCGAAGGAATGCTTGTCTGCCGGTTTCCCGAAACAAACTATACCAGGGAGCAGCGCAACTGGCGTGCGCATCATCGCGTGATCGACGATGTCCTCAAAGGCGAAGAGATGTGCGTGCTGACCACTTCGATTTCCACCGGCAAACCACGACTCGCGGCTTTCACTCCCGTGTCCTCGATCGGCTGGATTGCTGCCGCTAGCCGCGCGGAAGAAGACGTCCTGGCGGAAGCCAGTTCAAAGATATTGACTCACGGAAGCATGTATTTCCTGGTGACTGTGATCGCTTTTGCCCTGTCGCTGTTCTTTGCCCGCAAAATCACCTGCTCGATGGCTCATATTCGCGACTATGCCCTGGCGCTGGGCAGGGGGGAGGACACTAGTCCGCCGCCGCGATCGGGTATGGCGGAATTGGACGATCTTGCCGATGCATTCGTAAAGATGTTCCATAATATCCGGCTGCGCGAAAGAGATCGCCAGCAGGCCGAGCAGGCATTGCGCGAGAGCGAGCAGCGCTTCGAGGCTTTCATGGATAAAAGCCCTGCTATCGCATGGATGAAGGATGAAGCCGGACGCTATGTCTATCTGAATGCCGCAGCGGAGGCCAGGCTCGGCATGACACTGGAAGAGGTCTTCGGGAAGGACGATTTTGCGGTCTTTCCGCTGGAAAGAGCTCAGAAATTCAGAGAGAACGATCGGGTAGTACTGGAAAATGACTGCATTACCAATGAGGTCGACGAGTTCATTCCAATGGATGGTCCCCCTGACGCATGGTGGAAACTCAGGTTCCCGCTCAGAGACGCAGCGGGGAACAAGTACGT
>JAEZXS010000183.1 GCA_023442755.1 Pseudomonadota bacterium
GGAGATGCCGAAATCGATCGGGTTTTTTTTGTGAATGGCATTTATAGTCTGGACGGCCGCGTCCAGAACATGGGGTGTGTAAAGCATGACCCCGGAATACGCGGAAGAGTTACCGTCCTTCAGGCCAATATAGATCGCCTGTGCGGGAGATTCTTTATCCGTGATGTGGATGTCGGTGATGGTAAAGAAATTCAGAAGTCTGGCGGTCTTTACGGCGGATACTCCGCTATAGGAGGCCGGCAGAAGGTCGAGCCGCTTTACGAATTCCAGGCCCGACCCATAATGCCAGATGCCATAGCCGTTCTTCTTGTATTTTGATATCTCATTTGGACGAAGCTTGACCAAACCCGAAGGAGAGTCGGGCAAGACTGTCTTTTGGAGCGTAGTGAAGACATTGGAATCAATCGGATGTAACGGCGCGGCGTCTCCAGTGGCGGCAAACACCTCCCGCAGGCTTCCGAGTTTCGTAAGCCCCAGTCCGAGCGCTGCCGCGGAGCCAAGATAGTACTTCAAGAAATCTCTTCTGAGAATTGTCACCGATTCTCCTTCTAAATTGAACAATCTATGGAATTGGGCGGAAGATCCGTGCTCCCCGGTAACGCCGCTGCCAGGGCATAATGCTCGAATGTTTCGACTCATCGGCGCTGTGTCGATTTGCTGCAGCCTTTCTCTGCCGAGACTGCTTCGCGCAGGACCAATCAGCGCTAATAGCCACTTTCGGAATAATTACGACGCACCATGAGTAGAATATTCGTTGATCAGGGTTGGTATTTGTAACGTCAGTTGACTTGCTTAACTCTCCCTCCACAAAAATGGGGAAGATCAGGAGAGGGGCAGGGGGAAGTGCATGCGGTGCGATTCGGATTTATCATTTACCGGTTGCTTCCTTTGTCCCCGGATGATATGCCTGCCGCGATTTTCTGTGGTAGGGAACCATGTGGAAAGGCAGTTCCAAAAAGGAAGGAAACCGTGAATTTTGTTATTGTCCTCAGCTTTCTGGGCGGCTTTTTACATCTCATTGCTTTCGTCATCTATATTAAACAAATGCTCAAAGGTACATCGCAACCGAACACTGCGACCTGGACGCTCTGGGCTTTCCTGATCGTTCTCAATCTATCCAGCTATGCCGTGATGAGTGGCGACTGGGTCAAGGCTATTCTGCCTGCCGCCGGCGCTTTCGCCTCCGTCTCGACCTTTCTCTTTTCGCTGTATAAGGGGAAATTGTCAAAGCTGGACAGGTGGGATACTCTCGCTCTTGGAATTGGAATCGTTTCCGGGTTGGCCTGGTGGTATTTCAAATCTGCCACCTATGCTAACCTGATCCTTCAGATTTCGATTCTCATCTCCTTCGTGCCGACATATCGAGGCGTATTGGAAGATCCGCGGAAGGAACGTGCTTTGCCGTGGTACCTGTGGAGCACTGCCTATCTGGTGGGTATGATCGTCATCTTGCTTCGCTGGCAAAATCAATATGTAGATTTGATTTATCCCTTTCTGTGTTTTCTGTTGCACGCTCCAATCGGATTATTGACCTGCAGGGAGAAGCGGGAAGCAGCGACTGCAATGGTATTCCATTGATTCCAGCGTGTTGATTCGGCGCTTTTGCGAATGCCCCGCTAACAAGCGGGGCGCCGCAAAAGCGCCAAATAAGTCACGCGGCACGCGTGATGCAAGGGGTGCAAGGGCGCAAGTCCCCGCGCTTTGATCGATCCTTTAAGTGACGGCTATGGGCGAAGGCCGGGGTCCGGAAATCAGTTCTTACATTCCCAAAAACGCCTTACGCACCAGGTCGGATTTTGACAGATCCGCGCCGGTGCCTTCCATGACGATGCGGCCGGTCTGGATCACGTAGGCGCGGTGGCAGACCTCCAGGGCTTCGTACACGTTCTGTTCCACCAGAAGCACGGTGACGCCCTCGCCCGCGATGCGTTCCACCGTCTGGAAAATCTCGGTGACCACCTTGGGCATGACGCCGAGGGAGGGTTCGTCGAGCATGAGCAGATCGGGGCTCAGCATAAGCCCCCGGGCAATTGCCACCTGCTGCTGCTCTCCGCCGGAAAGGGTCCCCGCCCGCTGATCGGCCCGCTCCCTGATCCAGGGGAAGAGCCTCAGCGTGGTTTCCAGGTTTTCCGCGATCCGCTCCTTGGACTCGACTGTGTACGCACCCAGCAGCAGGTTGTCCATGACGGACAGGCGCGAAAAAAGCCGCCGCCCTTCCGGAACCAGCGCGATCTTTTTCTTCACGACATCATAGGCGGGCTGGCCCGAAATCACCTGATCGTTGAAGCGAATTTCGCCTTTCGTGGGCTTCAACAAACCGAGAATGGCCTTGAGCATGGTGGTCTTGCCCGCGCCGTTCGAGCCGATCAGCGACACGACTTCACCGCGTTTGACTTCGAACGAAGCGTCCTGGATGGCCAGAAGTCCTTTATAACCGACCGATATATTATTGACGGACAGCATTGTATCTCTCCCCCAGGTAGGCCCGGATTACTTCGGGGTTTGCCACGACTTCCCGGGGCGAGCCCTCCATAATCTTGCGGCCGGTATTGAGAACGACCACCCGGTCGGACAGCTCCATCACCGCTTCCATGACGTGTTCCACAACCACCACGGTGACCCCGCTCGTCCGCACTTTGCGGATCAGTTCGATCATCTCCCGCAATTCCACTGGAGTCAGGCCGGCCATCGATTCATCCAGCATGAGCAGTTCGGGTTCCATAGCCAGGGCCATGGATACCTCCAGGCGCTTCTTGTCCGAGATGGTCAGCGCCAGGGCGTTCTGGTTCTTCTTCTCGATAAGCCCCGTGAATGTCAGGACCTCCTCTGCCTTGCTTCGCACCTCCGGCACGCGCACATGCCGCAGGAAGCTGCCGGTCATGACGTTTTC
This sequence comes from Pseudomonadota bacterium, assembly GCA_023442755.1. GTDB lineage: Bacteria > Desulfobacterota > Syntrophobacteria > Syntrophobacterales > Syntrophobacteraceae > SbD1. Next base: position 2,891 of record JAEZXS010000183.1, read on the forward strand.
CAGCACGGTCATGTCGCTGATAACCTGCACGATCTGGAATGTGCGAACGATGCCCATTTTGCCGATTTCGTGCGGTTTGCGGTTGGTGATATCCTCTCCCTTGAAGATCACCCGGCCTTTATCGGTATGATGGAAACCGGTAACGCAGCTGAAGAGCGTGCTCTTGCCCGCGCCGTTGGGACCGATGATGCTGACGATCTCCCCCTTGTTCACCTGGAAGGAGACATCCTCGTTGGCCTGCACACCGCCGAAATACTTGCTGACACCCTGTACGTCCAATAACAGCGAAGCGCTCATTTGCCCCTCCGCATCATGTTGGTAATGGAACCCCATACGCCTCCGGGCTGGTACATGGCGATGATGGTTATCAGGATGCCGTATATAACCATGTCGACCCCGGTTCCCTTGTAGCCGAGCCAGGCGCGGCTGTATTCCGACAGCGGAATAAGTATCGCCGCCCCGATTACAGGCCCGAAAACCGTGTTAGCCCCGCCCAGCATTGCCACGAGCACGATCTGGACGGAGATGGCAAGAATCATGACGCTTTCCGGATCGATGTAGAGGATGTACTGAGCGTAGAACGAACCCGCCATGGAGGTCAGAAATGCGCTGATCATGATGGCGTAGAGGCGGTAGCGGACGACGTCCACCCCGAGCACCCTGGCGATCTCGTGACTTTCCTTGATGGCGCGGAAATAGTAGCCCATCTTGGAAGTGGCCACCCAGTAGCACACAGCCACCGCAATCAGCACGAACGCCAGGATGATGTAGTAATACGGCAGTTTCGAGGAATGAAACATGAAATTGCCGAAAGATTCCTTCAGCATGGGGATGGTAAGCCCCTCTGCGGCGCCAACCATCTTGAAGTTGTTGAAAACGATTCGAACGATTTCACCGAAGGCCATGGTTGCGACGGCAAAGTAGTGGCCGCGCAGGTTGGAACAGGGGTAGCCGATGCCGGCCGCCAGAACCATGGAAATGATCCCGCCGACGATCATGCCGAACCACGGGCTGATGTTGAAGGTCATGAGCAGAAACGACGAGGCGTATGCCCCGATGCCGAAAAAGGCAACCTGTCCGAATGAGAACATGCCCGCATAGCCGCCCATGACGTTCCAGGCTACGCCGCACATTGCGAACAGAAGGGTGAGAATCATTACGTGCTGGCCGAAAGGTGATGAGACCACCAGGGGCAATAAGATCAACAGCGCCAGCACGACTCCGCCTATGGTCATTTGTTTGCCGGTTATGTCGCGCATGTTTACCACCCCCTAAGCCCTTGCGGTCTGATCCAGACCGTGACCAGGTACAGGATAAAAACAATGGCCAGCTTGAATGCAGGGTCGAAAACATACCCTCCAACAGTCTGGACTACCCCCACCAGGATTCCTGCAATAAATGCCCCCTCGATGCTGCCGAAGCCCCCGAGGGCCACGATGGCGAAGCAGATCATGCCGAAGCTTCCGCCCACGAAAGGATAGATGTAGTAGTGCGTCGCAAGCAGGGCGCCGGCTACGCCTACCAGGGCCGACCCGATTGCAAAGGAGAGCGAGTTGATTCGTTCGGTATTGATCCCCATGATCAGCGCGGCTTCACGGTCCATTTCCACTGCCAGGATGGCTTTGCCCGTCCGGGTAAAGCGCAGGAACCAGTATACCCCGGCAGAAGTGACGACGCTGCCGATCGAAGAGATGAACTTCGGAATGCTGAGCTTAACCCCGGTAATGTCCCAGGTGCCGGACAACAGCGTGTGCTCGATGGAGCGGAAGTTCGGAGTCCAGATCAGGGCCGCAAAGTTGGCGAGAAAAATGCTGATGCCGAAGGTCACCACGAGCTGGGCAAGCGCCGGGCCTTTCATGACCTTGCTGATTACGAAGCGGTAGAAGAACATGCCCATCAGGAAGAGGGCGACCGCATTGATCGGAATCGATAAAAGGGGATCGACGCCGGCGAGTACGTAGAGCCAGTAGGAAATGAACATGCCCACCATGAGGAATTCGCCGTGGGCGAAGTTGAGCACGTTCATGACGCCCCAGATCAGGGTGAGGCCGATGGCCAGCAGTGAGTACACCAATCCGATGAGCACGCCGTTGACCAGCTGTTGCGCTAATTGATCCATGTAGCACTCCGAGCCGTCCGCAGGGCCGGAGGCCGCGTGGCCTCCGGTCTTGCGGTCAGGATAAGGTCACGTTGTTACTTGCGGTCTTTCCAGGCGGGGAAGGGCCACACCAGGTCGCGGCTGGCTGCATCGAAGGGCCAGACCGTATAATACGCCTGGTCCAGGATCTGGACCAGCATGGCGGAAGCATGAATGTTCTGGTGCGACTTCGGATCGAACTGTACGCCCTTCCAGGGATTGATGATCTGGTCGCCCGGGAGGTTGGTTTCCAGGAGAGCCTTCACGACGGCTTCGGGTTCCGTGGTCTTTGCGCGGTTGAAAGCATCGGCCAGAACGAAGGGAGCCGTGAAGCTGCGGGCGGTGTTTTCACCCATCTCGATGCCGTACTTCTGCTTGTACATGTCCGCTACCTTCCCAACCATGGG
>JAEZXS010000186.1 GCA_023442755.1 Pseudomonadota bacterium
CCTTTAACTGTGCATCCGCTTTATCGTACTTTTCCTTCTCCTGCTTCAAAATGGCTTCATCCTGGGCGAGCACGATATTACGCAGCGTCGTTGCGGTGTTCTGATAACTATTCTGTATTTTGCCTGCCAGCACGATTTTCGGCATCCGGTTCTTTACCAGGCCTTCGATGTCCTCACTCAACACGGAAAACCGGACATTTGCCAGAATCACCATCACTACCAGGATAATGAGAAGAATGCCTGAGTTTATCGCCTGCCTTGCCCCGATTGTGAAATTAGAGAATGACATTTCGATTTCCTTCTCCCGTGGGATTTGAAGCGCCGGTACATTCAGGACACCCTGCCTGTTCACAGCGATTGACCAGATAGCTGTCCGGTTTCGGACCGGGACTGGCCGGGATGGTGGTACCGCGCCAATGAAGATATTTGGTTGATAGAGTGTATTGGAGACGATTTTTGCCCCAATGATGTTATCGGATCCGAACTAATATTGATGAGCAAAAACTTTCTGTTTGTACCTAATTTCTTTTGACAATTGCCTTTTGAGATAAATCACTTTCAGATATCGAGGGGTTCAGCCGGTCACTGCATCACCGCCGGAGTTCCGATAATCGAAACGAACAAGATAGGGATATCCTATTTGACCTATTGGCTGATTCAATTTACATACTATCTCACATTACGACCCAGGGGAGGGTGGCGCTATGGCAGGTACCTACGACGCAATGTGGGAGAAACTCAACCTCGATGTGGAGGCCCATGCCGGGTTGCTCGAGGTGCTCGGGAAGTTCTACGGCGACATTTATTTGAGTCAGCAGAGGAGGCTTCGGGGCATGGAGTACCTCGATTTTGTTCTCTCCGAAGTTCACGGCCTCAGGATAAAAGAGCTCCAGGACGCCAAAGCACAGGGGAAGAAGATAGTCGGAACCTTCTGTGTATTCGTTCCCGAAGAGATCGTGCTCGCGGCAGGAGGCATTCATGTCGGTCTATGTGCGGGGGCGGAAATAGGGACGGGGGAAGCCGAAAAGGTGCTTCCCAGGAATACCTGTTCTCTGATCAAATCTTTCGTTGGTTTTAAACTGGCAAGGCTTTGTCCTTTCATCGAATCGTGCGACCTGATCGTCGGCGAAACCACGTGCGACGGCAAGAAGAAGGCCTACGAGATTCTTTTCGAATATTCCCCGGTCTATGTGATGGAAATCCCGCAGATGAAAAATGCAGCGGACCGGGCTCTTTGGAAGAGCGAGGTGCTGCGCTTTAAAAGCAGGGTGGAGGAAGCGACGGGAAATTCGATCACCGCCGAACGCCTCGCAGAAGCGATTAAGCTTGTGAACGGCCGCCGGCGGGTTCTCCAGCGGTTGAACCGGCTGCGCGCAACGGTTCCGGTCCCGGTTTCGGGCAGGGATGCCCTCCTCATCAACCAGATTTCCTTCTACGACGATCCTGCCCGATTTACCGCAAAAATTGGAGAGTTGTGCGACGAACTGGAAGATCGCGTGAAAAACGGAGAGGGGATAGCGCCGGAAGGGACTGCTCGTGTGATGCTTTCCGGCTGTCCGATGGCCGTTCCCAACTGGAAACTGCCGTACATAATAGAGTCTTCGGGGGCGATCGTCGTCGGTGAAGAATCATGCATAGGGACGCGCAATACGCGCGATCTTGTCGATGAGGGCAACCGGACTCTGGACGGCATGATCGACGCCCTCGTCGACAGGTACATGCGAATCGACTGCGCCTGCTTCACCCCGAATACGGAACGTCTGGATAATATAGTCAAAATGGCTCGGGAACTTAAAGCGGAGGGCGTCATTCATTATGGCCTTTCTTTTTGCCAGCCCTACGCCATGGAAGCATTCAAGGTCGAAAAAACGCTGACCGATGCCGGCATTCCCATGCTCTCGATCGAAACCGACTACGGCATGGAAGATGTGGAACAATTGAAAACGCGCGTCGAGGCTTTCGTCGAGATGATGCGGTAGCGGAAAAGCAATGGAAGTCTTTTATGAAAATCAAACCGCAGTCGGTGTGGACATCGGTTCTCGGTCCATAGAACTGCTTGTATTGAATAGAGACGGCGTTTTTCACCAGGTGAAAACCCATACCACGTTCGATCCCCTCGTTCAATGCAGGAAGCTGATGGACGGGATCGAGGGCGGCCGCATTATTGCCACCGGGTACGGCCGAAAGTTGTTTGCCGAGTCCTTTCGACAGGTCGATGTTACCACCATCACGGAAATCCAGGCATACGCACTGGGAGCGCGGTTTCTCTACCCGGAAGCCAAAACGGTTCTGGACATTGGCGGACAGGATACCAAAGTGATCTCTCTCACCGATGCCGGAAAGGTGCTGAAGTTCGAGATGAACGACCGCTGTGCCGCCGGGACGGGCAAGTTCCTTGAGTTTATGGCAACCGCCCTGCAGATCCCGCTGGAGTCGTTCGGTGAGTTTGCGCTCCGGTCCGATCGCCGGATACAGATAAGCAGCATGTGCACCGTATTTGCCGAAAGTGAGGCCACATCGCTCATGGCAAGAGGAGAACGCCCCGAAAACATCGCCATGGGCCTTCATATGGCAATAGTTCAGCGCACGGCGGCTATGCTCAGGCGTGTGGGTGTGTGTCCGCCGGTTGTGTTTGCTGGCGGCGTTGCACACAATCCGTGCGTTGCGCGGCTGCTCGAGGAAGAATTGGGCCAGCCTGTGATAGTGCCCGAAAATCCGGACATGGTGGGCGCCCTTGGCGCCGCGCTGTTCGGCAGGGGCTGCGCAACCCGTTAGTCGTCTATTCACGCCGTCCGACGGCGATTGTGTGGAGGAATATTGTGAAACCGGATTGCTTCAGCCAATTCGAAAATACGGGCGAACGCTTCCTGCTCGACGTTTCCGAGTTGAAGGAAGAGGGGAAAAAAGTCGCCGGGATCTACTGCCTCTTTGCGCCGGTTGAAATCGTGCGCGCAGCAGGCGCCATACCTGTCAGCCTCTGTGGAAAGAGAGAAAAGCCGATCGCCGAGGCCGAACGGACGCTCCCTCCCAATCTCTGCCCGTTGATCAAGGCTAGTTACGGCTATGCCGTCACCGATACATGCCCTTTTTTTTCCGCGAGCGACTTTCTGATCGGTGAGACCACCTGCGACGGCAAGAAGAAGATGTACGAATTTCTCGGGCGCATCAAGCCCCTGCATCTCATGCACCTGCCGTATTCCAGCACCGGGGAGCACTCTCTCCGTTTCTGGTACGAGGAAATCCTGAGGCTGGGGAGGTTCGTGGAGGAATTTACCGGGCAGAAGCTGGATCGGGATAATCTTCGCTTCCAGATAAAGGTCCACAACAAAATACGCAAACTTGTCCGGAAGCTCTCACGTTTCGCAGCCTCGGAGCGCGTGCCCCTGTCCGGACTCGATATGCTGACGGTGATGGAAACGAAAAGCTTCTATGTCTATCCTGACAAGTATATGGATTTGCTTGAGGAATACATCGCCGAGATGGAGGGCATCGCCGCCTCGGGTTTTACCCCGTTCGAACCGGACGCCCCGAGGACCCTGCTAACCGGATGCCCACTCGGGAAGGGTTCCGAAAAAGTTCTGCGGCTGATCGAAGAGTGCGGTGGGGCCGTTGTGTGCATCGAAAACTGCACCGGGGTCAAGGGACTCGATCTGCTCGTCGATGAGGAAGAAAAAGACCCCTTCCTGGCTCTTGCCCGCCGATACCTGCAAATTCCCTGTTCGTGCATGACGCCAAACTCCGGGCGGCTGTTCCTGTTGGATGGGCTCGTCAGCGAATTTGCAGTCGACGGTGTGGTGGATCTCACCTGGCAATGCTGTCATACCTACAATATCGAGTCGCGGGTGGTCGGCGATGCGATGGAAAAAGGCTACGGCCTGCCGTTTCTCCACGTGGAGACGGACTATTCCAATTCGGATGTGGAACAATTGCGGACGCGGATAGAGGCGTTTCTGGAAATGGCGCGGTGGCAGTCGGCTTCCCGGATGGCGGGACGGCGCCTTCAAGTCCGGTCCTGATGTAGTCGTCTAAATCTCACCTTTTCGAGCCATCACGTACTGAATCAACAGCCCCAGGGCGATCAGGCCGGACCCGAGGAGGCACACTCCCGTCCATCCCAGGTGAGACCACAGAACCGCACCGGCCAGGGAGCCCGATGCCCCGCCGATAAAAAAGGAAACGATGTAGATCGTATTTATCCGGTTCCGGGCTTCCGGCAGAAGAGTGAAAATACGGGACTGGTTGGCGACGTGTGCCCCCTGAGCGGCGAAATCGAGGGAAACCGCCCCGAGCGCCAACAGCCAGAGCGAGTTTGTCCCTATCCATAAAAGCGACCAGGAAAGAAGCATGAGTGCCAGGCCGGCAAGAATTATCCGCACCGCGCCGATCCGGTCTGCAAAGCGGCCGCTCAGGGTTGCCGCCGATGCCCCGGCGGCTCCTACCAGGCCAAAAAAACCGGCTGCCTGGGACCCCAGGTAGAACGGAGGGGATTCGAGGCGGAAGATGAGTGTGGTCCAGAAGACGCTGAACGCGGCAAAGATCAGGCCGCCTGTAACTGCCGCCTGCTGCAGGGGGCGGAGATCGCGCAAGAGGCCGGGAAGGGAGCCGAGCAGTGCGAGGTAGGGAGGTGCGCCCGCCTGGAACCTGGTGGGCAGCAGGACCCGGAGCAGAACGCACAGTATGAGCATGAGTACGGCTGCTGCCACGTAGACCGACCTCCAGCCAAGGTGCGCTCCCATGAGGCCGCTTACGGTTCGCGCGAGCAGAATCCCGACGATGAGCCCGCTCATGACGATCCCCACCGTGCGGCTCCGTTCAGCTGGGGAGGCCAGATTGGCCGCAAACGGGACGATAAGCTGGGGAACGATGGAGAAAAGACCAATGAGCAGGCTGACTCCAATCATGATCGGGGTCGATTGCACCATTGCCGTAAGAGCGAGCGTCGCAGCGGCAAGCAGCACCATGGTCACGATCAGCCGCCTGTTTTCCGCACGGTCCCCGAGGGGGGTGATAAAAAGGAGCCCAAGGCCGTAGCCAATCTGGGTAAAGGTCGGAATGAGCCCCGCCTGTGCGTCCGTCATCCGGAAGTCCCTTGCCATGGCTGCCAGAAGGGGCTGGCAATAATAGAGATTCGCCACAACAGCGCCGCTTGATACTGCCATAAGAAGCACAAGCGATCCCGAAATCGCTCGGCATTGATCTCCGGCCGGGGTTGTCTTTTCCACCTGGACCTTTTCCTTCCATTTCCATTTTGACGGACAGGATAAGGTTTTCTCGCAAAGTTTGCCAAGAAGTTCATGCCGAATATGATGCAGTATGGCTGGAAGCTGGGCGCAGAGCGATCGTCGGATGTGCATCAGGTTTGTCGTTGCAAACGGTTATTCTTTATGGTCATATACTTAAAGTCAAGACGGTGATGGAGTTCACCCTTAACTGCTTGATAGCCGATGACCACCAGCCATGAGTAATCTGGCGGGTGTCGGGCGACGGCGGTTACCGGGGCTTTAGCTCCTGCCAGAGTAAGTTCTGGAGGAGTTTTTTTTTGCCTGGGGAAGGCAGCTCGACATGAACGTTTAGCGGCCTCCGGTCAGGCCTTTTGTGGCAGGAAGAACTCATGAATCGGGAGACGACATGGAATGGCTTCATTATTCCGCATACTTCGTTTTCGGCTGTTGTATGGGGATTCTGTTGCGTTCTGGAATTGACAGGTTGTGCGATATGCTTCTGGGAACGAAGGCCGGCCTGGCAATCATCCCTGCAAACCTCCTGTGCGGTTTGACCTTGGGTGTCCTGTACGACTACGTGGACATGGGGGAAATGCTCGATCCCTCATCTTTTCTGACCATGTCATCGGGCTTTCTCGGCGCCATGACCATCTGGCCTATTTTCAATCATCATAGCTCCGGCCCGCTTCTCCACGGGAAAGACCTGCTTGCCTCCGCTGCTTTCCTGTCTTCGAATGTCGGCATATTCGGTTCGGTTTTCCTGGGAATGTGGCTGGGAAAAGCCCTCATCTGAATCATCCCGGTCCGTGGAACCTGCCACTCTCGCGGAACCGGCGTGGAAACCAAAATTCTTCATTCCTCTCCTTAAATGCAATGCTTTTATCGACAGCGGAATAACGCATCCGTGTTGGGATCAAGTTGCTCATATTTATGCGACTGCATGATAATTATAGAAGTTAAGCAGTAAGCAGAAATAAATATGAAGAAGACTATTCATACTTTAGATAATTGAAAGAATCCACGAAATCCAAAAGGATGTACATGTCTGGTATTCGTATATGTTCCCAGTCTATATCGATTTACTTCTATATATCAATCATAAACCAGCTAATTAAGATTTTGAGGACCTGCATCTGTTCCAATGTCTGTTCTTTATATCCGCATGTTGCCTGACGGCTTCCCAATGGGATAAAACTGCTTACAGTTAAGATAACGAAGAAAAAACTTTTCACATCAGGGAGAAGAATAGATGAAGAAGTATTTGTCCTGGCCCGTGAGTGGGCTTTTGATGCTAATGTTGATTGGGGTCGCAGGAGGAGCCTCCGCTGCCCAGGATGAGGCAGCGCGATTGGGTAAGGCTTCCCAGACTCTGCAACTGGCGATTTCTTCCAACCAAATTCCGCAGAATGTTCTGAAAAGCGCCTACGGTATAGCTATCATTCCGGAATACTGGAAGGCTGCGGTGCTGGGCGGCTGGGAGCACGGGAATGGTGTATTGATGGTGAAGGAAGCCGCAAACAAGTGGAGCGATCCTTCTTTCATCTCGGTCAGCGGGGGGAGCATTGGAGCGCAGGTCGGCGTCGAGACCAGTGACATGATCCTGGTTTTCCGGGATAAATCCAGCGTCGACCGTTTACTGTCCGGTCGTTTCGAACTTGGAGCGGATGCGACTGTTGCGGCCGGACCGGCCGGCGCCAAGGCCGAAGGAACGACGATGCACGAAGATGTCCTGGCGTACGTGCGCACCCAGGGCGGCTTTATCGGCGCGTCGGTGACCGGTACCGTGATCTCCGTCGATGATGATGCAAATGCCAAGTTTTATGGAATGAGTAAAGTAACGCCCCAGATGATCTTCTCCGGTCAGGTGAAAACACCGAAGGCCGCGCAGGACTTGGTGGCGACTATAGATAAACTCACGCGTTCTGCATAATTTGATGGTTGGGAAAACCCCATACGCCATGAAGCGCTATGGGGTTTTTCTTGAAAGTCTCCGATCTGCAATTGGCCAAACCGGCTCGTTCAGCCATTCCAGCCGCACTTTATGAAAGTCACTTGAGCACAACTTCTTCCGGGAAAAGAAGACAGACCACTGCCTGGTGCACAAAATCAAGGATGCGTTCCCGGACTCGGCCGCCACATCCCGCCGGCGCCGAGATGGGATGAGCGTGCAGGCCTATCGTTTGAAAGAGTGCGCGCGAATTGAAAAGAGCTGATTTCCCCAGGAAATTTGCAAATGGATATTCATCGGGAATGAACGCTTACCTGATTCGAAAGAAAAGCCGAATAGGTGAGGAGAGCATGTGTGAGCAGTGCGTATAAGAGAAGGGATTA
>JAEZXS010000198.1 GCA_023442755.1 Pseudomonadota bacterium
CGGCTCCCAGTACACGCAGCTGATCGCGCGCCGCATACGGGAGAGTCATGTCTATTGCGAAATTCATCCATTCAACATGCCAATGGAATCGATCAAGGATTTCAAGCCAAAGGGGATAATTCTCTCAGGCGGCCCGTCGAGCGTCTATGACGACGGCGCCCCGCTTGCCGATCCCGCCATATATGCGCTCGGGCTTCCGATCCTCGGCATATGCTATGGCATGCAGCTTATGGCCTACCAGCTCGGGGGAAAGGTCGAAAGAGCCGAAAGGCGCGAATACGGCCCGGCAACCGTCGACATAGACACCTCGGGAGACCTGTTCTGTGAAGTCGAAAAGGAGGGCATCCGCGTCTGGATGAGCCACGGGGACCGCATTCTCCGTATCCCTCCCGAGTTCGAAATCATGGCGCACAGCGACAATGCCCCTGCGGCCGCAATGGGTGATCCCATACGGCATTTCTACGGAGTGCAGTTCCACCCCGAGGTTGCGCACACCCCGTGCGGCAAGGACGTCCTCGAGAATTTTCTTTTCCGGATTTGTCGATGCCGGCCGAGCTGGACCATGAAATCGTTCGTTGAGTCCGCCATCAGTTCGGTGCGGGAAAAGGTCGGTGATGACCAGGTAATCTGCGCGCTGAGCGGCGGTGTGGATTCATCGGTCGTTGCCGTCCTGCTGCACAAGGCTCTAGGGAAAAGGCTTCACTGCATTTTCGTCAACAACGGGCTCCTGCGCAAAGGCGAAGCCGAGATCGTCCAGCGTGTCTTCCGGGATCATTTCGACATAAACCTGATCTACGTGGACGCCTCTGCGGAATTCCTCGATCGCCTGCACGGCATCGTCGACCCCGAGCAGAAGAGGAAGATAATAGGCAACCTTTTCATCGAGATCTTCGAAAGGGAGGCCGGCCGGATTCCGGATGCCCGGTACCTGGCCCAGGGAACGCTCTATCCCGACGTGATCGAAAGCGTCTCCTTCAAGGGACCTTCGGCAACCATCAAGACCCATCACAATGTGGGCGGACTGCCGGAGAGGATGAAACTCGAGCTTATCGAACCACTCCGCGAGCTGTTCAAGGATGAGGTGCGGCTGGTCGGCAGGGAACTCGGCCTCCCCGAGCGCATCATCATGCGCCATCCCTTTCCCGGTACCGGCCTTGCAATCAGGCTGATCGGCGCGATCAACCCGGCAAGCCTCGATATCCTGCGCGAGGCCGACGCCATCATCCAGGAAGAGATAGAGGCTTCGGGCTGGTACGAGCACGTGTGGCAGTCTTTTGCCGTGCTTCTCCCTGTCAGATCGGTGGGTGTCATGGGGGATGAGCGGACGTACGACCAGGTTATCGCCCTGCGGGCCGTGGAAAGCGTGGACGCGATGACGGCCGACTGGGCGCGGCTTCCCTATGAGGTGCTCGGGCGCATCTCAAACCGGATCATAAACGAAGTGAAGGGTGTCAATCGCGTCGTGTACGATATTTCGTCCAAGCCACCCAGCACGATAGAATGGGAATAGCTTTTCTCCCGGTCTAACCGGTCAATTCGCATGTACACGGAAACGGATCGTTTTTACCGCTACCAGCATCAATCGGCGAGGGGCTGGGCAACCTTCCAGGTGAAATACCGGGAAACCGACCTGTGGATACGCGCACGGCGGAAGCTCGAAAAGGAAACGACCGAAACCGTTTTGAACTGCCGCCGGCAACTGGAAGAATACATTGCTTCCCACAGGCAGTTTCTCGTCTCCCTGTCCCCGTTGCCTGACGACCCGCTTGCTCCTCCGCTGGTCCGCCGCATGCTTCAGGCCGCCGCGAGCGCGGGGGTGGGCCCCATGGCCAGTGTTGCCGGCGCCATCGCCCAGGCGGTTGGACTCGCACTCAAACCCTTTTCCGATTCCGTTATCGTCGAGAATGGCGGGGACTGCTATCTCGACCTGCAGGAAGAAACCACCGTCGGCATTTTCGCCGGACCCGAATCCCCTTTCACCAACAAGATCGCCCTGAAATTCGGTCCCGAGCGTTTTCCGCTCGGGATATGCACCTCTTCCGGGACGATTGGGCATTCGCTGAGCTTCGGAAAAACCGACGCAATAACCGTCATCTCACCCGATGCTGCCCTGGCCGATGCGGCTGCAACCCGGCTCGGGAACCTTGTGAACACCCCCGCAGATATCCCGAAGGCGCTTGAGTTAGCCCCGAAAATCCCTTCAGTCGAAGCGGTCCTCGTGGTCGCGAAGGATAAGATCGGCGCCTGGGGCAATCTGGAACTTGTTCCGCTCTAGAGCGAAAGCCTTTCCGGGCAGCGTATGTCTCAAAATTTCTTGTCTTTTCCCCCCTTGTTGCTATAGTAGCCTTCTCAGTCAATCCCAGAGGCGCCCGCGGCTCATGAAAATTATCGTAATGTCGGATACTCATCTCAACCGGGCAACAGACGAATTCAAAGCGTTATGCGCCAGGTTTTGCGATGATGCCGACATGGTCATCCATCTGGGCGACTGGGAAAAGGTCGAGCTGTTGAATTTTCTTGAGTGCTATCCGCTGGAAGCCGTAGCCGGTAACATGGACGACTCCTATATAGTGGATCGGCTTCCTGCGAAAAAAATTATCACTGCGGGTAGTTTCCGTATCGGCATTATACACGGCTGGGGATCGCCCGGTGGTATTCGCCAGATGATCGCCAAAGAATTCCACGAGGTGGACGCTATCCTCTTCGGGCACACCCACCAGCCGCTTCATATCGTGGATAACGGAGTGCTCTGGTTCAATCCGGGCTCCGTTTTCATGGGTCGCGGCCTGTCCCGCAAAAGCATCGGGGTCCTCCGCATAGAGGACCGGATCGATGCCGAAATAATCCATATCTAGTTCTGGTCCCATTGTGCCGATCTGACGGAACCCAAAGCTGATATTTGTCACATTTTCCGGAGTTTTCCAAGGAATCGCCCCCCGGCATCCGGATGAAAACATTTAGGAGCGTAGACGTGCAGAATCTGTGGGCGCCCTGGCGGATAGAGTATATTTTGGGTAAGCGGGAGCCGTATTGTATTTTTTGCCCGGAAAGCCATGGCCACACGGACGAGGAAAGACTTATTCTTCATCATGGCGAGAAGGTGATGGTGATGATGAATAAGTTTCCCTACAACAACGGCCACCTGCTTGTCGCACCCTGGCGCCATGTTTCGGATCTGAGTGCGCTTTCAACGGAGGAAACGATGGACCTCATGCTATGGGTGAAAAGGTCCACCCAGATCCTGAAGAAAGCAATGCATGCGGAAGGATTCAACGTGGGGCTCAATATCGGGAGAGAAGCCGGGGCCGGCTATGAAGAGCACATACATTTTCACGTTGTCCCCCGCTGGCGCGGCGATACCAATTTCATGGCCGTTCTCGCCGACATTCGCAGTATCCCGGAACACATAAGACAGACCTACTCCAAGCTGTTACCTTATTTTCAGAAGGAGAGCGCCAATGAGGCTGGTTAAACTGGTCGTAGTACTCGTAATCCTCGGTCTGATCGGCTTGTTCATCGGTCAGAACATGTCCACGTGGACAAGCCCGGTTCCCTTCAACCTTGACCTGTATTTTCTCGGTAAGACGGGAACGTCCCTCCAACTCTATCTCATTATATTTGCTTCTGCTGCAATCGGTTTTCTGCTGGGAATCATCGCGCTCGCAAAGCCCTATATGAAGACTCGCCGTACCCTGGCGCGCGAGAGACAGGAGAAGAAAGCCGAGGATACGGTCCCGGTAAAGGAAAGCGAAGCCCAGACCTCATGATTTTCGCGGCGGGCCCGCAAAATAGAAAGAAGAGCCGGCTGATTTCCAGGAGGGTAGCCGGCTCTTCTTTTTGAAGGGCGTGAGAGTATGGAGTGTAAATATTCCTGAATGAGACTTTTCACCATCAGGTGAGGAGAGTATTCCGGACTGCATTTGGGTGTATTTTTCGTGGGAGTCGCAGTGCCCGAGTCGGGCTCCGGGACCTCCGGAAACTTTTCCCGGGACACGCAGCACATTTCTTCGGCTCGGGCTATCTTTTTGCTCAACATTTCCGGTCCTGATGCCGAATTTATTCAAAAAACACTTTGCAAGCCGGAAAGAGAATCTGCCGGAGGTTTCCCGACCTCTATTCCGTTTCGGCAAACAAAGCAAAACGGGGTGATACTATGAAAGGTGCCGGACTTCGTCCGGGTTCGACAGAACCGGGAAACGACCAATCTCAAAAAACTCCCCCCGCTGCCGCTTCCAAGATCGTCCAGGCCACGGGCGATTTGCCCGCCATGCCCCATATTGCCACTCTTGTTGTGGAAAAGCTGTCCGATCCAAAGGCCATGCCCCGCGATATTTACCATCTTATAACAAAAGACCAGGGCCTTGCGGCCCGCGTCTTGAAAGTTGCCAACTCCCCCTATTACGGAGCTTCCAGATCCATTTCCAGCATGCGCGATGCGGTCCTCTTCATGGGATTCGACGCCATCAGGTCGCTGATCATGACCGCCGTGATGAAGGGTATGTTTTCAGCCCTCGGGCTTGCCGAAAAACTCCTGTGGGAACACTCTCTGGCAAGCGCTGCAGCGGCAAGGCAGATAGCGACGGCTCTCGGCATCGAGAACACCGAAGAAGCTTTTCTGGCGGGATTGGTTCACGATATCGGCAAAGCAGTGCTCTTCCTCCGCCTTCCGGAGAAGATGAGCCACATCATGCAGGAAGTCTACAACACGGGAGCCAGTTTCAGCGATCTGGAACAGGCGGTGCTCGGGTTCACTCACGCCCAGGTTGGACAACTGGTAGCGGACAAATGGCGCTTCGCCCTGAATATCGAAGACGCGATCGCCAATCACCATCAACCCGACCAGGCAACCCTGCCGGGGCAGCTCGCGCACGTCGTTTCGCTGGCAAACCAGATGTGCCATAAAGTGGGAATAGGCCCAACCCGGAGGCCCGATATCGAGCCATCCGAGTTGGCAAGTGCGAAGGTACTGGGAATGACGCCCGAGGCCATCGAGGAAATACTTCAGAGCCTCCCGAGTGCAGTCAAGGAAGGCTAATCCAGGAAACGGACGGCCCGGCTATTTCCCGGCCACCGTATATTTTTCCAGGTACCCTCTGGGGGTAACCATCCATCCATTCCAAATATAGGTTGCGCTGTTGCCGACGAGCACGATGGATTGCATGTCCACTTCGTCCACCGGAAGGAGGCCGAGTGTGGTCACGCACTTCCACTGACCGTCGCGCATCGCCCGGCGGACTATTGCCACGGGAGTATCCGGAGACTTGACCCGGAGAAGTATCCTGCGGGCTTTTTCCAGCAGATCCGGCCGGCTGTTGCTCCTTGGATTATAGATGGCAAGGACGAAATCCGCATCTGCCACCGCAGCAAGCCTCTTCTCGATCATTTCCCAGGGCGTGAGGTGGTCGCTCAGGCTTACCGCCGCGAAATCGTGCATGAGGGGCGCTCCCGCCAGGGACGCAGCCGCATTGAATGCGGGAATTCCCGGAATGATCCGGAGGCGGAAATCCGCCCTTTCCTCTGAAGACTCGCCCCCGTCCCCCGTAACCGCAAGCCCTTTTTCACGGCAGATATCGAGCACAAGTCCGGCCATTCCATATATTCCGGCATCCCCGCTGGAAACCAGGGCGACGGATTTGCCTTCCCGGGCAAAATCGATCGCCGCCTCGCAGCGTTCCACTTCTTTTCGCATGCCGCTGGAAATGACCTTCTTCCCTTCCAGCAGATCGGGGATCAGGTCGAGGTAGGTCTTATATCCGAGAACGACATCGGATGCCTGGAGGGCATCGGCCGCTTCCTGCGCCATAAAGGACCGGAATCCCGGCCCGAGGCTCACTATAGAGAGTCTGCCAGGGCAATTGCCATCGTGCAGTTTCCCGCCTTCCGTTTCGGCACCAGGAGTTTTCGACTCCGGGCGCTCCAGAGGGCACTTGCTTCGCATACGCTTTCTGCTCCTATATGCCGGGCCACAATACGTGACGGATTCGGAACGGCAACCCCGGCCACTTCTTCGCGAGTAAAAAAGCTGATCGGCCTTTTGAAAACCTCTGCCGCATCGAGCAGGCCCCGCTCATCCGATTTTACGTCCAGGCTGGCAAAATTTTTTATCGAAAATGAAGATAATCCGTAATCGTCGAGTATACCGGCGACAAACCGGACGATTTCCTCGCAACTCGTCCCCCTGTTGCAGCCCACGCCGATCACAAGGGTTTCCGGCCTCAGCTTCAGCCCATCGATTCCGGGAGGCATCGCAAACTCGGAAACCCATATACCCGGACCGGACTGCATCCAGTCAAAGCTCTGCGTCACTTCCTCGGGCCATTTTCGGGCCCGGTCTCCCGCCGCGTCTGCCTCTATCACATCCGCGGTCCGAACGGAAGGGAGTATATCGAAACCATGCTCTTCGGGGAGATGGCGCAGGAGGACGCCTTCCGGATCGAAAATCCAGAGCGGCCGTCCATCGAGAACCGCGGCAGCTATCGTGCTCAGCATTTCCGGATTCTCGATCAGGAGTCCGGCTTTCTGAGCGAGCAGGTCGATCGCGGGTTTCTCGCGAATATCGGAAGCCGTGGTGACGACGGCCTGGCCGCCGGTGATCTGCGCCACTCGGCGTGCTAGCTCGTTTGCACCGCCGAGGTGGCCGGAAACGAGGCTTATCGCAAAGCGGCCGTCCTCATCCAGCACCACGACCGCCGGATCGACCGTCTTGCTTTGCAAAAGCGGCGCAACCTGCCGAACGACTATCCCGCAGCTCATGATACAGATTATCGAACCGAAGTCGTTCCAGGCGCCCGGAAACTCTTCCGCCATTCTTTCGAAGGAGGTCATCCCCGGAAGAGCATAGCGCCCGTTGCAGAAACAAACGCTTCCCGGAATACACCTGCTGATGCGGGCCGCCAGTTCGGCGCCCCTGCGCGTGAGAGAGAAAATGGCAACCGAGCGATCTTTAGTCGGTTTTTTTTGCATCCCGGTACTGGTGGCTGAATGACTCATCGTAGAGTTTCGATCTTTTGCTTTTTTTGTCCAATTGGCCTTTGATTCTGAAAACTTCGCCCACCAGGATGATGGCCTGGCGCTCTATTCCCGCCGCCCGCACCTTCTCGGCAATGTTCTCCAGGGTCCCGTAAACAAGGGTCTGGTCCGGCCAGCCGACTCGGTATGCCACGATCGTCGGCGTGTCCGTGGGATAGAACTCCTCCAGTTCTCCAACGACCTTGTCGATCTGCTGAACGCTCAGGTAGATGACCATCGTGGCCCTGTGCGAGGCAAGCGTTGCAAGCTGCTCTTTTCCGGGCACGCGCGTTCTCCCGGCCATGCGGGTGAGAATGACGGTCTGAGAAACGTCGGGGATCGTAAGTTCCTGGTTCAATGCCGCTGCTGCGGCAAAAACGGCGGAAACGCCGGGAACGGTCTCATGCGGGATCTTGTCTGCATCCAGGAGGTTCATCTGTTCCTGGATTGCGCCATACAGGCTGGGGTCTCCGGTGTGGAGGCGCACGACGCGCTCGCCCCCCTGGTACCCTTCCTTGAGCAGAGCGTGGGTTTCTTCGAGCGTCAGTCCGGCGCTGTCAAAGAGCTTGACGCCCTCTTTCCTGCAGTATTGCAGGAGGGTGACCGGCACCAGGGAACCCGCATATACAACCCGGTCGGCCTCTTCCAGGTATCGCATTCCCTTCACCGTGATCAGCTCGGGGTCGCCGGGTCCAGCTCCAATGAATCGAACAGGATGCTTCATTTGAATTTCTCTTTTCGGTGGATTTGGATTCACGTGCTTCAAGAGCTTGGTTTTCCCTTTTTCACATTCCACAACTGAACTGTCAAGCAGCGTCGTGATACGAACTGATAATAATGCTCCGTTCTTGCCGCCAACCACTGCGACAGGAACGGCGTAACTCTTTGTGGGCTTACACCTTGACCGCGCAGAGAAGAGGTGCTAGTAGTGATACTGCCCACCTCTAAATGCCTTTCTTTCGCTACATCTCCCCGCTCCGCCCGGGCGCTCGGTTTCTCGAGAGTTTCCTCACTGCCAGGAGTCGCTCCGTGAACTCTGTCGCCATTACGCTCAATGGTGTCCCGGTCAGCGGCCGCCCCGGAATGACCATTCTGGAGCTTGCCGGAGAAGTTGGAGTAAAAATTCCCACCCTGTGCCACGAACCGAGTCTGAAACCCGTCGGGGCGTGCCGGATTTGCCTCGTTGAAGAAGAAAAATCCGGCAGACTCCTTGCCTCCTGCGTCACCCCGATCGCCCCCGGCATGATCATCAATACCGCATCGCCCGCCGTGATCGAAAACAGAAAAGTGATCGTCAAGCTCATGCTGGCCTCGCACCCCGAATCGTGCCTTCTCTGCGACAAGGGCAACCGGTGCCGGCTCAGGGCCATTGCCGCCGATCTTGGAATCGGCGCTCTCAACTATTATCCGATGCCTCACTTTTCGGGTACGCAGGAACTCAACCCGTTCATCCGGCGCGATCTCAGCAAATGCATCCTGTGCAGCAAGTGTATCCGGGCCGATCAGGAACTGGTCGTCGTCGGAGCGCTCGACTACATGCACAGGGGATTCGACGCCATACCCGCTACCACCTTCGACGGCCCCCTGGAAACCTCGGAATGCACTTTTTGCGGCACCTGCGTTTCCGTGTGCCCCACCGGAGCGCTTTCCGAGGTCGCACGGCCGCACGTTGGAACCGCCGGAACGCGCACCGCAAGCATCTGCTCCTACTGCGGGTGCGGCTGCAACATATTTCTTGAGACCTCGGAAAACCGCGTCCTTGCCGTAGCACCCGGTCCGCCAAACGACCTGAACGGAAAGACTCTCTGCGTCCGGGGACGCTACGGAACCGACTACGTTCACAGCCGGGAGCGGCTCGAACGGCCCCTTATCCGCAAGGATGGAGAACTCACGGGAGTATCGTGGGACGAAGCACTCGACTTCGCGGCCGAAGGTCTCAAGACCGTCCACGCCCGCCACGGCCCCCAAGCGCTGGCCTTTTTCGGCTCCTCCAAGTGCACCAACGAAGAAAACTACCTCTTCCAGAAGATCGCGCGCGCGGTCTTCGGTACCAACAACATCGACAGCGGGGCGCGCCTGTATTCGGGGGCTTCAGTAGACACCCTTCCCTTCGGCGCCGCCACAAATCCTCTCAGAGACATTGAACAATCCGACCTTATCCTCCTTGTCGGTTCTAATCCTTCGGCCTCCCATCCTCTTGCAGCCTACGGGATCAAAAGGGCGGTCCGCCTCAAAGGCGCCCGGCTCGTCCTCATCGATCCCAGGAAGACCGAACTCGCTTCCTTTGCTTCGGCATGGCTTCCCATCCGGCCCGGGTCCGACCACATCCTCGTGTACGGCCTTCTCAGGGAAATCCTCGACAGGAATGCGATTCATGGCGAAAGGTCGGCCGAAATCGACGATCTTGCCACATCGCTTTGGCCATACGACCGCGCTTTTGTGTCCGAACAGACCGGTTGCCCGCCACAGCTTTTCGACAAAATCCTGCACCACGTCGTCACGGCGCAATTGCCGGCCATAGTCTACGGTCACGGCATAACCCGTTGCTCCGGTGCGCGCCGGACCCTGCGCGCACTGGCAAACCTTGCCCTGCTCAAAGGATCGCTCGGAAAACGGGGCGGCGGCATCTACCCCCTCGACAAGGAAAACAACGGGCAGGGCGCCTGGGATATGGGGCTCATGCCCGATCGGCTTCCCGGACATCAATCCCTGGACTCAGAGGAGGCCCTTCGCCGGTTCGAAAGCCTGTGGGGGCGGCCCGTTCCGAAAAAACCCGGGCTCACCTTCCCGCGTGCAATCGAGGCAGCCGAAACCGGCGCCCTCAAGGCCATGTACATCATGGGAGAAAACCCCGCCCGCTCCTTTCCCGGCGCTGCGGGAATCGCGAAGGCCCTTTCCTGCCTGGATTTCCTGGTGGTACAGGACCTTTTCTCTACTGAAACGGCCTGCCTGGCCGATGTAGTACTTCCCGCGGCAAGCTTTGCGGAAAAAGATGGAACCTTCACCAATCTCGAAAGACGGGTCCAGCGCATCCGCAAGGCGATCGAACCCGTCGGGCAAAGCCGTCCGGACTGGGACATCCTTTGCGCCTTATCCGGCCGTCTCGGCTACCCAATGGAGTATTCCTCGCCTTCCGCGATCATGGAAGAAATCGAGTCCCTTGTTCCGAACTATTCCCGTATGGCGCCCCACGATCTTAGCGGGCTCCGGATCGTTCCCGCTGTGCCGCCTGCCCCGCGTCACGCAGAGGACGGAAGATTCCTGCTCATCCGCGGCTCTAGCCTGTACCGGTCGCCAGGAGGAACCCGCTCGTCCGCGTCCTCGCGCCTGAACTCAATGCAAAGCGACGGCTTCGTCGAGATAAATGCGGCGGACGTCCTGGATTTGGGCCTCAACGCCGGCGATTCGGCAACGCTTGTCAGTGACAGGGCCGAGGCACGGATGATCCTCACCCCGAGCGATTCCCTGCCGAGGGGCATCTTGTTCTGCCCCGCCTCCGATGCGAACGCATCCGCGCTGGCGTCCCTTTCCTCGGATACCGCTGCGGAAGACCCGTGCCGGGTCAGGATAGTAAAGGAGGGATAGCATGACTGTAACGGAGCAAACCATCCGGATCGAAGACCTAGAGGAGATCCTCCGGGGCCTGGCATGCACTCCGTCCGACCTCATCCCGGCCCTGCAGGCCGTCCAGGAAAAGTACGGCTACATTCCCAAAGAATTCGTGAAGCCGATCGCGGAAGCGCTTCACCTCTTCCCGAGCCAGGTGCAGGGCGTCATGACGTTTTATGCCCAGTTCTCGATGACTCCGAGAGGCCGAAACATCGTGCGCGTCTGCCGGGGAACGGCATGCCACGTAAGAGGCGGCCGCGGCGTGCTTCGGGTAGTGAGGAAGGTCCTGGGGGTCGAAGACGGCCAGACCACCGAGGATTTCAACTACACGCTGGAGACCGTCGCCTGTCTCGGTGCATGCGCCCTTTCGCCCGTTATGGTCGTCAACAAGACATACTATGGCCAGATGAATCCCAAAAAGATCGAAACGGTTCTCCACTCTCTTTGATACTCGCCTCAGACATCAGGGGGATAAGGTGCTATCCAAAGATCGTTTCCGAACGCTCGAGGACCTGGAAGCTTACCGCGCGGAAATCCTCCGGCGCAAAGACCCCGGCAGAACGTGCGTTACGGTGTGCGGCGGCACGGGATGCAGTGCGTGGGGCGGAGATGCGGTGCGCCTGGCATTTCAGGAAGAAATCGAGAAGCAGGGCCTCTCCGCGCAGATAAAGGTCAAGAAGACCGGCTGCCACGGCTTTTGCGAAAGGGGACCCATCACGGTCATTCTCCCACAGGAGATTTTCTACCAGAAGATGACCGTGGAAGACGTTCCGGAGGTCGTGAGCGAAACCCTCGTAAAATCCAATATCATCGGCCGCCGTCTCTATACCGACCCGCAAACCCTGAAAAAAAGCGTCTACGAGCACGAAGTCCCGTTCTACCGGGAGCAGAAGCGCGTCGTCTTCGCAGACAACGGGAAGATCGACCCGACGGAAATCGACGACTATATAGCCGTAGGCGGCTATTCGGCCCTGGGCAGGGTGCTTTCGGAAATGAGCCCGGAAAAGGTGATAGACATTGTCGAACGGTCCGGGCTTCGGGGCCGCGGCGGCGCGGGGTTCCCGACGGGAGCGAAGTGGCGTTTTGCCCGAAAGGCCCCGGGAGATCGAAAATACATCATCTGCAATGCCGACGAGGGCGACCCCGGCGCCTTCATGGACCGCAGCGTCCTCGAAGGGAATCCGCACCTCGTGCTGGAAGGGATGCTCACGGGCGCATTCGCCATCGGGGCGAAGGATGCCTATGTCTATGTCCGGGCCGAATACCCGCTCGCCATCGCAAACCTCGAGATTGCTATCGCCCAGGCCGCGGCTAAAGGTCTTCTCGGCGAAAACATCCTGGGAAGCGGCTTTTCCCTTAACGTCCACATAAAGGAAGGCGCAGGCGCCTTCGTCTGCGGCGAAGAAACCGCACTTATAGCATCCATCGAGGGAAAGCGCGGCATGCCCCACCCGAAGCCGCCCTTCCCCGCCCAGGCCGGCCTGTGGGGAAAACCCACCTGCATCAACAACGTCGAGACCTTCGCCAATATCCGCGCAATCGTGCTCAACGGTCCGGAGTGGTACGCCTCCATGGGAACGGAGAAGAGCAAGGGGACGAAAATATTTTCCCTTACGGGCCGGATCAACAACACAGGCCTCGTGGAAGTCCCCATGGGAACGACGCTTCGGGAAGTGATCTACGGGATAGGCGGCGGCATCCCGAGGGGAAGGCGCTTCAAGGCCGCGCAGATGGGCGGCCCGTCCGGAGGCTGCCTTCCCGCGCGCTATCTCGACCTGCCGATAGACTACGAGTCCCTGGCGTCGGTCGGGTCGATGATGGGCTCGGGCGGCATGATCATCATGGACGAAAATACCTGCATGGTCGATATCGCCCGCTTCTTTCTCGCCTTCACCCAGGACGAATCCTGCGGGAAGTGCTCGGCCTGCCGCCTCGGAACGAAACAGATGCTCGAAATACTCACGCGCATCACCCAGGGCCGGGGGGTATCCGGAGACATCGACCGGCTCGTTGAAATCGGGCAGGCCGTGAAGCGGTCGTCCCTGTGCGGCCTCGGCCAGACCTGCCCCAATCCCGTCCTTTCCACCATCAAACATTTCCGGCATGAATACGACGCGCATATCGAGGACAAGCGCTGCCCGTCCGCGGTCTGCGACGCCCTGGTCATTTCGCCGTGCCAGCACACCTGCCCGGCCGGCATCGACGTGCCCCACTACCTCGCCTATATAGCCGAAGGGAAATACCTCGAAGCAACCGAACTGATTCGCGAAAGAAACCCCTTCCCCGCCATCTGCGGCAGGATATGCCACCACCCGTGCGAGAGGAAATGCCGCCGCGGGGAATTGGACGATCCCGTTTCTATCCGGCTTCTGAAACGCTTTGCCGCCGACTGGTATTTCAACTACACGGAGGCGCTCGTCGAGCCCTTCCCGATCACGAGCGAAAAGAAAGTGGCGGTCGTCGGCGCCGGGCCGGCCGGCCTTACCTGCGCCTACTTTCTGAGGAAAATGGGCCACCGGGCGACCGTTTTCGAGGCACTGCCCGAGGGCGGAGGAATGATGGGAGTTGCCATCCCGGGCTTCCGCCTCCCCAGAAACGTCATCGACCGCGAAATCCGCTACATCGAGGCGCGCGGCGTGGAAATCCGCTTCAACAGCCCGATCGACAGGAACAGGACCCTCGAGGACCTGAAAAACGAGGGCTTCGACGCCGTGTTTATAAGCGCCGGCGCGAACGTGAGCCAGAAGATCGGCATACCGGGCGAGGCCGAAGGACTCGAAGGGCTCTATTACGGTTTGAGCTTCCTGATGGATGTGAAATCGGGCAAAAACGTTTCGCCCGGCGGCCGGGCCGCGGTCATCGGCGGCGGCAATACGGCCATGGACTCCGCCAGGACCTGTCTTCGCCTCGGAGCGAAGGAAGTCGACGTCTACTACCGCAGATCGCGCGAAGAAATGCCGGTTGCCGAGTTGGAATACCGGGAAGCCGTCGAGGAAGGAGTCCGCTTCCACTTTCTGACCAGCCCGACGCGCATCGTCGGCGAAAACGGAAAGGTCGCGGGACTCGAGTGCATACGGATGGAACTGGGCGAGGCGGACGATTCCGGACGGAGACGCCCGGTTCCCATAGAGGGCTCCGAATTTTCCGTCGTGGCGGACACCGTCATACCGGCGATCGGTCAGGCCCCCGACCTCTCCTTTCTCCCTCCGGACATGAAGCTGGAACTTGCCAGGTGGGGCGCTTTGAAGGTGAACCCCAACACCCTGTGCACCAATATTCCCTGGATCTTTGCGGGCGGCGATTTCGTCACCGGCCCGACAACGGCCGTCCAGGCCATTGCCGCCGGACGAAGAGGCGCAATCGCAATCGACAAGTATCTCCGCCAAGACCCGACCCGGGTGGAAATTCCGGACGAAAAGCACGAGGTCGTCTTCACCATCTCGCGCGGGGAGCGCATCACGCTCGAGGCGGTGGTCCGCAAGCGCCAGGAAGGCGCCGAGGCGAGCCTGCCGGAAGTAAAAGAGCCAGATTCGGAGCTCAAGCCGAGGGTGTCGACCTTCGTCCTTCCGCCGGCGGAGCGGATCAGGGGCTTTGACGAGATCGAAGCGTGCTACACCGAAGAGCAGGCCAGGGAGGAAGCGAAACGCTGCCTGAGATGTGACCTCGAGAAATAAGGAGGGCGCCAGATGATACGATCCATAACGAAGCAGAAGCCTTTCGAGGAAATCGCGGGGCTTTTGGCCGGCTCAACCCGGGTTTTCCTTGCAGGCTGCGGGACCTGCGCTACCCTGTGCCGAACGGGCGGAATGTCCGAAGTCGCCGAAATGGCCGAAAAGCTCCAGGAACTCGGCACCGTCGTGACCGGCCGAATGGTGATTCCCGTGGCCTGCGACGAACTCACGCAGGAAGCCCTGGCCGAGCACAAGGAAGCGCTCGAAACGTCCGAGGCCGTACTCGTTATGACCTGTGCTTTCGGTGTACAGACCCTTGCAAGGCAGACGGACCTTCCGGCGATCCCCGCCCTGGATACGCTCTTTATCGGCAAGGAAGTCGGGCTGGGAAGATTCGACGAGGTCTGCACCCAGTGCGGGTCGTGCATCCTTGGCCTCACCGGCGGGATATGCCCTGTCACGGCCTGTCACAAGGGGCTTTTGAACGGCCCCTGCGGGGGCACGAATA
This sequence comes from Pseudomonadota bacterium, assembly GCA_023442755.1. Taxonomy (GTDB): domain Bacteria; phylum Desulfobacterota; class Syntrophobacteria; order Syntrophobacterales; family Syntrophobacteraceae; genus SbD1. The sequence continues at coordinate 14,797 of JAEZXS010000198.1, forward strand.
ACGGGAAATGCGAGATCGACACCGACAAGGACTGCGCCTGGACGCTCATCTACAACAAACTCAGGGCCCAGGGCAGGCTCGACCTGATGCGGCGCCGGCAGGGCCTGCGAAACCACAACGTGGAACCCCGGCCGGGGAAGATCTGGATACCCTTTCAATAAAGAGGAGTCGCGGGATGGGCGCAAGCTTCAAAGAGGTCCTCGATTCGGGAAAATTCGTCGTCACCAGCGAACTCGGCCCCCCCAAGGGCACGAACCTGGAGAAGATGATCCATCATATCGAACTTCTGAAAGACCGGGTGGATGCGCTCAACGTGACGGACCATCAGAGTTCCGTGATGCGCTTTCCTTCGATCGGGGGCGCGCTGATGGTCAAAGAACTCGGAGGCGAGCCGATCCTTCAGATGACCTGCCGCGACCGAAACCGGCTGGCCCTCCAGGCCGAACTCCTTTTCGCCTTTTCCCGCGGCATCCGGAACGTCCTCTGCCTCACCGGCGACGCCGTGGTGGTCGGCGACCACAAGGACGCGAAGGGGGTTTTCGACCTCGATTCCAGCCAACTCCTGGCCTGCGTCCGGACTCTCGAGTCGGGCAAGGACCTCGGAGGAAACGACCTGGACGGCGCGGTCAGGTTCTGCGCGGGCGCGATCGTCACCCCGGAAGCGAATCCCATAGAACCGCAGCTCATCAAGTTCGAAAAGAAGATCAACGCCGGGGCGGAATTCATTCAAACCCAGGCAATATACGACCTGGACCATTTCAATAAGTTCATGGCTTATGCCCGGCCCTTCGGCGTCAAGGTCCTCGCCGGCATCATCCTGCTCACGTCCTGGAGGATGGCCGAGTTCATGAACAAAAACGTCCCGGGCGTCTTCGTACCGCAACCCCTCATAGACGAAATGAAATCGGCCCCGAAGGGCGGGGCCGTGCGGAAAGGCATCGAGATTGCCGGCCGCATGATCCGGCGGATTCACGAGGAAGCCATCTGCGACGGCGTCCACGTCATGGCCATCGGCAGGGAGGAACTCGTCCCCGACATCATCCACGAGGCCGGGCTGGGGAACGGAAGGTAACCGCAGGTTCAAATTTCCGACTTCAACCGCCCCTATGACACGGATAGACATGGACAAAACAGATATTCATCCGTGCCCACCCGGATAAAAGATACCTGCGTTCAGGCACTGATCCGCAGCCTATCGAATAACCCCAATACAAGCCTGATCTGACACGGATGAACACTGATAAAAACAGAATTGTCTTGCACCGCAGGTACTTTAATGTGCATTTGAGTCCGATACCAATTTGTGATTATTTCTCAATTAATCAGCATTTCCAACTCTTATGTATGGCGCGAATCGAAAGAGAAAGAAGTAGCTGCCAAGAACCTCAACCGCGCGGTTGGGGGCTACCGCCTTAGGGTATTCCGTAGGGCATCTGCGAATTCCTTTGCTGAACTAAACCGCGAGCGCGCTCCAGCCAAAGCTTTCATGAGAACAACGTCGAGGTTTTGGTACTGCATGTCAAGGTTCGCGAGAGCTTGATAATCGTGTGGATCTGGAAGGTGTCTCGCCACAAGTTCATAGGTGATGACCCCACATGAGAAAATATCGTGTAGCGGTGATCGCTCTCTCGGGTTTGCAAAAACTTCTGATGGAATATAGCCGAGCGTACCCACTAGGCTCGATGTTGTCAGGGAGGTCGTGGTCATTTCGTCGAACAAATACGCATGTCCAAAATCGACCACGATAGGCTGGCGGTCTGATCCGCGGACCAAGATATTCCCAGGTTTCAGATCCCGGTGGAGCACGTTATTGTTGTGCGCATAATCAATAGCCTCAAGCACTTGCAACATTAGACCGACAACTTCTTCGACTTTTCTACCGTCGCAAGCATCTCGGAGAGTAACCCCGGCAATTAGCGGCATTACAAGGTAAGGTCGTCCCTCGCAGTCGATTCCTGCATCGACATATGAGACAATCGCCCTGTGCTGGAGTCTTTGAAGCGTTTCCACCTCGCGACAGAACCGCGCCATTGCCATCTCACGATTCTGAACGAAAGGACTCGGGTCAAGTATCTTTATCGCAAAATTGAAGGTCCCAACGGAAGTGGTTCTCTCCGCATGATAAACACGGCCAAAGCCACCATGTCCAAGTTCTCTAACTAGCGAATAGCGTTCCAAACTAATAGTACCTGAAGCGGCGGAATTATCGGTCCGTTCAGTCGATTTGAATATGATTGCATCACCATGCGCACGAATTAACTCGGGGGGCGCGATCACGTACGGGATTCCGTGTTTTGTCAAAACGGAATTCAAATATTCAACGCCTGGTGTCGGAATCCCAGTTTGCTGGATCTTTGAGACGGATGTCCAAAAGGCATCGATAAATGTTGGAGTGCGCCCGGCGCACTCGTACATTAAAGACGAGAGGTCCGATTCTGCCCAGTCATAGCTAGAACTCGACGAATAGGTCTTGCCGTGGAAATTCGCAAAATTTGACTTAAACAGCTCAAGAATAGACTTCGGCGAGTCAGCGCTAGATGCAATCTGAAGCGCCAGTGCAAAGAATTCGTTCACGGCATCAGTCGGTACGACATCCGAATCCTCCGCAGTGCTAAACTTCCATTCGCCAGGATATTTCAATCCCAATTTCTATTCTCCCGAGCTCGTGTTTTAATATTCATTTAGATGACATCGGCACGCATTTGCCAGTCACTTGGGATTAGTGCTCGCCCTGAGGCTCGCGTCCATCGCTCACGCGTAGCTGCCACATATCGTGGATCGTCCGCAAAGTAGGCATGCTCAATAAGCAACACCTGCAAGCCATCCCGGCGCTCAGTTTCGGCGAATAGGAAGTCGATGTGCTTGCGCATCGCCAGAACGTCCTCGTCCTCTGACTGGCCATAGATCTCGGTCTCGTCATCATCGCCACTGGTTGGGAAATAGGGCCGACTGATCTGATCAAAAACCAGAAGGCCAGGCACCGAAGACCTAGAAATCTCAAAGTAATGTTGCAAGGCAAAGGATAGAGATATATGCACCGCCAGGTAATTCTGATCCGAGCCAACTTCGGGCATCCTCAAAACTGCGCCACTGTCCGCCTCGATGATGGTGACCGCAGGCTGACGCGCCGAAAATTGGATCTCGGACCCGATGCAGGGGGCGACAGTCGGCAACGCCGAGAGGGCTTCCGATGCGAAATTGGAAATTTTTGCCTCAGCTCGGCGAAGTTTGATCTCTTTCGCCTCCCGATCAACGCGAGCCTCCAATTCGGCAATTTCGGCACGAAGCACATCAAGATCAATTGCTTGCTGATGTGGCTCATCAGCAGACGATTCAAGGAAAAAAGAGATACGTCCCAGTAGATGCGCTCGCAATTGGGCCAAGTCGGCCAGGCGCTTAGTCTCCTGACTCTGGCGCAACCAAGCTTTAATCTGGTCGTCTACTTCGTGCAGATCGGTGTTCAGCTTCTCTATCACCTCATCGATCACCCGACCGTGCTCAGTGAGTTTGGGCTTTACACGCTCTATTGCGGCACTTTCCGCACGCACCTTTAACAATACCGACTGCAATGCCCTCGCCATCTCCCTACCCTTTTCGGAGGGGTTAGCGCAGACAGGGCAGATAGTTGGAATATCATGTAATTGGAGATGCTCGGCCAGCATAAGCTTCTCGCGCTGGCGGGTCACAGCGCTCTCGAAGCCAGTCGCCTCTTGAATTGCTGTCCGCGTCGCCTGTGATTCTCTTCTTACCGCAGATAGTTCACCCAAAATCTGTCGGCGGCGTGTATGGAGCGCGCCGAGTTCACTCTCGTTCGGATAGGTATTCGCCTCTAACTGAGCGGTGGACACTCGCCTGAGTTGCGCTAATAGTTCATCCTCTGTCCAATCGACTAATGGGCGCGGGGCAAGCCCAATACGGTGTGCCTCTCCAAGCAGGTTGATTGCCCGCTCTTTAAGCACGCTAAAGGCTGTCGCGCGGGAGCGTTCGCGGGCCTCCTCCTTGTCGAGAGTGCGCTGCAGTTGCCGAAGGCGCTGCTCTTCAATAGCGCTGGCCTCGTCGATGACACGTAGGAAGTACGGCATGGCTGCAACGATGTCGCGGGCCTTCTCCGGCCTTTCCAGACCGTGAAGTAGTGCGGTTTCACTACAGATTATCTCTTTGGTCACGAAAATGTACGGGGTGACATGTCGAATTGTGGCACGACCGGACACGTTGCCAAGTGCATCGGGTCCACTTGGAAGGTCGCCAATCCCGAACGCCCGCTCAAGGAAAGCTTTCGCAGCTCCCACCGTAGTAGCGCCTTCGAATTCATCTACCGTTTCCGGCAAAGGCAGATTGCGCCCCGATTCGGTAAACATGTGTGTGCTGGTCCCCTGGCCGACAGGTGGAATGATCCGGCCGACCACGATCTCTGCATCGCCGCAGGTCCATTTTACGCCAACGGCCACACAGCGCCGACGGACGTGCGCAGGCAGCTCACATTTGCTAGAACCTAAACAGTAATCAATTGCTTTAATGAGAGTCGACTTTCCCGTCCCGGAGGCTCCGGTGATGATGTTCACACCCGGCTGAAACGAAATGTCGTGTCGCTGCCCCGCTACACCGAAGAAGAAGATCTTTGAGATATTCCAGCGTGTCATACGGTGAACCCCATCATGCAGAATGCTGTTTTAGTCGAACCGGCCGCAGCGAACCAGTAACCGAGTCGCTCGGCGTGTTGAAGCATTTGGGCCGTTTCCTCGCAAAGCCCTTTGACAGCTGTTTTCTTTATTTTACGTTCTCCCAAGATGAGTCGCGCACCCTTATTCACTGCCAGAACTCGTGAGAAGCAACCGAATCGGATAGCCTCCGTTACGAGGCTCATAGAACCGTTCAGACGATCGGCCAACCCGATCTGAATGCATGGGTTCCGTTCCAGCCATTCGAGCAGCCCCGTATTCTTATTGGTGCCTTCGAAGGAGTGGCCCAGGTCTCCAGACAGGGCGACCGGTACTGATAGATACACAACTGGCAGCTCCGGACCGTGGTTGCTCACTGTAATAAAGGCTGCCGTGAAAGTGACAATGGCATAAGCACAGAAGGCCGGGTTCGTTTCCGAATAGACATCATGAGCGACTATCATTCATCACCTCCCAAAAGCGCCAGGTAATCGGGGTGCCAGCCAACCTCAAGGTCTATTGCGAGCACCTGATAGCTGCCCCGCACGTAATACGGTGCGCCCCAACCTTCTGAGATTGGACGAACTACGTGGGGTGCCTCCTCATGGGTCCAGCGAAGAATTTTCAGGCCTGAATCACATTTCCCATTGTCGTCGGCTTCGACGCAGTCTTCAACCATCTGGGAATGGCGATCAGACCAATGTTCTTGGAGTACGCGGTCGTATTGGCCAATCACTGTAGCCATGCTCGGCTTCTCGTTCAGCCATTTCGAGCGTTGTTCGCGCGCCTTCCATTCCTCCCGGATCGCCTTAGTCAGATCCGAATCTTTGCCCCCGACCAAGCGTATTTGGCGGGTAAGCATCCCATCCGGCTGGTAGTCTTTGGGCTGGCTCACAGTCTCAAAATCTGGGACTAACCTGTCCTGCTCAATGTCTGCGATAATAGTGGTAATTTGATGTTGCAGCTCTGCCCTTGAAATAACTCGCTCGCGCTTGCCGCAAAGTGAGTAGACGATTTCACGGTCCCACCACTCGATGAGCCGCTTGGCAATAGAGGGGCGCTCCTCTTCTGGCAAAAGCGTCAACTGTTCAGCAATTAAGGTTTCGATTTCACCGATGGTAGGGCTGTCGTGTTTTATAAGTGTACGCCGGAGGAGATTCAGCCGCTTGTTCTCTGAAAGTTCGAGAAAGGCTTTGCATCCTTCGACACGGTCAGAATGCGGCAGCGCCTTATCATTCTTGGCGGCAGCTGAGCGCGCGTCCATGACACTCTGCGCCTCGTCTACCATCGCTTCGACTAGGTACTCGCGATCTGCATTCATTGAGGTCAGTGCCGTTATGGGGCTACCACTCGGAATGCTGGCCACAGTGACGAGATGCAGCGTAGATTCGGAGAGCGTTAGTGCTGGAAGCACGTCAATCCAGGCCTTCATTGTCCGCCACAGCGCACGAGATTTAAGTGTAAGAGGCGGCGGTTGGGCTGTAATCGAATGCTTCAACTGGAACAAGAGCGTTTGCCCGTCAGTTCTCAATTGGACGTCGTCCAGTTGTTCAACTCCGATCGCAGCATTATCCATGTTCTGTCTCAACAGGGTCAGCAGCGCAAAGAATGTCTGATAGTAGAACCCTAGGGCAGCAGCTTCCGCAGAATGGGTAGAATCCTGGCTATCTCCGACCATGTTCGTTTGCATCTTAAAACACCTTTATAGAACGGTTTCTCGACACGGCAGCAATCCCCTGCATTGCTCTGAGCCAACTGCCGGCCGCGCAGTGCATATTTTGGGGAGTCGGCTTCATCTGTTGTCAGTAGAATCACTAAGCGGCTTGCTGCAACTCGCAATTGCTACTAAATGGACAATATAGAGTTAAATCGCCCGATTGGTAGCGAGATTGAGTCTCGCATTATACGCCTACGCTGTCCAGATACGCTGGCGTTTTCGCCTCCGCCCGACATGTTACTTCCTGAAGGAATAGGTACCTTAAATCTGTGATGAAAGAACGCTGAATATACCG
>JAEZXS010000217.1 GCA_023442755.1 Pseudomonadota bacterium
TCATTAAGGCCTTATGGGTGGAATTCAACCTCGGCCTTCTTTTCATCGAGCATGACATGGACATGGTTTTCGGCATAGCGCAGAAAGTGCGGGTGCTCCAGCAGGGCGCTCTCCTGGTGGAGGGAACGCCGGAGGAGATCAGGAACAACCCCGAGGTCATCACCGCCTATCTGGGGGAGGAGTTCTGAAATGAGCGTCATATTGGAGGCGACCGGAATCAACACGTTTTATGGACGAAGCCACATCCTTTTTGACGTGGACCTGAATGTCTCGGTGGGGGAAACCGTTTGCCTGATGGGGCGAAACGGGGCGGGGAAGACGACGACCTTCCGGTCCATCATGGGGCTGACATTTCCGAAAACAGGGTCCATAGCTCTGAAGGGTGAGGATTGCACCAGGCTCCCCCCTTTCAGGAAGGCAAAAAGAGGCCTCGGGCTCGTACCGGAGGACCGGCGCATCTTCGGCCCTTTCACCGTGAAGGAAAACCTCGAACTCGGGATTATTCCGGGAAGGTCCGGGGACTGGAACCTGGATACCGTGTTCGAGCATTTCCCGGTGCTTGGCCGCTTCGCGAACCGCCTCGGGGGAACCCTTTCCGGGGGTGAGCAGCAGATGCTGGCGATCGCGAGAGCGCTCATGGGAAATCCCGAAATCCTGATGCTCGACGAGCCTTCCGAGGGGCTTTCTCCCGTAATCGTCGGCACTCTCAAAGAACTCATCCTGGGTATTAAGCAAAAGCATACGACCATCCTGCTGTCGGAGCAGAATATTCGTTTCGCGATGTCCGTATCGGACAGGGTTGTCGTCATAGACAAAGGGCACGTGGTGCACAGGAGCGACATCGAAGCATTCAAACGCGATGAAGCCATTCAAAAAAGATACCTTGCTGTTTAAGAAGGGGAAAAACATGGGTAAAATTTCGGTATTCCAGACTGCCGGACGCATCATAATGGGCCCCGGATCGATTAATAAGCTCCCGGATGAGATAAGACGCTTGAACTGCTCGAAGGTGTTGATAATTACGGACCCGGGCCTGGTTAAAGCCGGCATTGCGGAAAGGGTCGAGGATTTGCTGCGAGCCGCCGGAGTGGCTTTCGGCCGCTTCGACAAAGTGGAGCCCGATCCCCGGTTCGAAATCGTGGACGATGCACTGGCGCAGCTCGAGGCCGAAGGCGCGGACCTCATTCTGGGAATTGGAGGCGGCTCATCCTTGGATATCGCCAAGGTCGCTTCGGTCAGGGCCACCAACCCGCAACCGGTCGAGGCACTGTTCGGGATAGACCTGGTCCCGAAACCCGGGTTGAAGCTGATCCTCATTCCGACCACGGCCGGAACGGGCAGCGAGGTGACCCCGATAGCCATTCTGTCTGATCATACCGAAAAACTCAAAAAGGGCATCGTCAGTCCCTACCTTCTCCCCTCCTGCGCCTTGCTCGACCCCGAACTGACGATCGGCCTGCCCTGCCCCGTAACTGCCGCGACGGGAATGGACGCCCTTATCCACGCCATCGAAGCCTACACTTCGAAAAACGCGACCCCGTTCACCGATCTTCTTGCGGTGCAGGCTATGGACCTGATTTTCAACAATATCCGCCTTGCCTGCGCCGACGGCGAAAACCTCGAGGCAAGAAGCAAAATGCTCGAAGGAAGCCTGCTGGCGGGAATGGCCTTCGCAAACGCGGGAGTCACCGCAGTCCATGCCTTTGCGTACCCGATCGGTGCGGAATTTCATATACCTCACGGCATCGCCAACACCATCATGCTTTTGCCGGTAATGGAGTTCAATCTGCTCGGCAATTTGAAAAAGTTTGCCGACATAGCCGAAATCTTCGGCCAGAACACCTCCGGCATTTCCAGGAGAAAGGCCGCCCGGCTTGCGGTGGAAGCCGTGGAGGAACTGGCCGCGGACCTGAATTTACCCAAAAGCCTCGGTTCTTACGGCGTAAAGGAAGAGCACATCCCGATGCTGGCCGAAGGGGTAATGAAAGTGACCCGGCTTCTCGCAAACAACCCGCGCACCCTTCGGGTCGAAGATGCAAGGACTATCTACAGAAACGTTCTATAATCAAAGGAAGACGGCGATGCATGGTTTTTCCAACATCGTGCTGAGGATCGACCTTACCCAAAAATCCTTCGACATCATCCTCGTTGCCGACGACGTGCTCCGAAGATGCCTGGGCGGCAAAGGGCTCGCGACCTATCTGCTTTTGAAGCACAATCCCGCCGGGGTCGATCCGCTCGGCGCCGACAATAATCTCATCTTCGCCGTGGGGCCGACCACGGGGACCGGTATCTGGGGATCGAGCCGCTACGGGGTTTTTACAAAATCCCCCCAGACCGGCTTTTATTCCGAGTCCTACTCGGGCGGTACGGTCGCCGAATACATGGCAAAAACCCGCTACGACGCCTTTATGATCGAAGGCGTTTCCGACGAACCGGTGTGGCTGGAAATAGCCGACGACCAGGTGCTCTTCCATTCCGCTGCCGGCCTCTGGGGGCTCGATTCCTACCGGACCGAAGACAATGTCAGGGAATTCATAGCGAAAAACCATCCCCAAGATCCCAAGTGCGGCGTGGTTGTCATAGGGCCGGCGGGAGAAAACCGGGTCCGTTTCGCGGTTATCGAAAACGACTACTGGCGAAGCGCCGGGCGCACGGGCGTCGGCGCTGTCATGGGTTCCAAGAAGGTCAAGGCGATAGCCTTTCGGGGCAATGGCCGAAAGCATTTGGCTGACCCCGCGCTGATAAGGGAGTTCGCCAAACAGACCTCGGCGATCGGAAAGGAGAACCCCGGAGTTGCCGCATACAAATCCATGGGCACTCCGATGCTGGTCGATATAATGAACAAAGCCGGCGGGTTCCCCACGCGCTACTGGAAGAAAGGCGCGAGCGGGTATCGTGAGGGCTTCAACGCTTCGGCCCTGCACGCACGCGCCGAGGTGAAGCCCCACGCCTGCCCGAAATGTTTCATGGCCTGCGGCAGAATGGCGGTTGTCAAAGAAGGCCGCCACCGGGGGCTCAAGATCGAGGGTCCGGAATACGAGACGATCTATGCCTTTGGCGGCCTGTGCGAAATCCGGGACATCGAAGAGATAATCTACCTCAACGACATTTGCGACCGGTTGGGAATGGATACCATTTCGGCCGGGAACCTGGCGGCTTTCGCCATCGAGGCTTCACGCCAGGGGAAAATCGATGCATCGCTGGACTACGGCGACGTTGACGCCATTGCGCAGCTTCTCGCGGATACGGCCTTTCAGCGCGGCATCGGCGCCGTTCTGGCCAAAGGGATCAAACATGCGGCCAGGGAATGGGACATGGAGGACCAGGCCATTCACGTCAAGGGGCTCGAACCGGCGGGGTATGACCCCAGGGTCCTGAAAGGCATGGGACTTGCCTACGGTTCTTCCCCAAGAGGCGCATGCCATCTTCGCGCAACTTTCTACAAGCCCGAACTCGCCAACATGATCCCTCCAGACCGGATCGAAGGCAAAGCGGCGATGTTTGCGGAATGGGAAGACCGGCTGGTAATCTTCGATACTTTGATCCTGTGCCGTTTCTACAGGGACCTTTACCAGTGGGACAAGCTTTCCGCGATCATACGCGCCGTTACGGGCCTGGAGCTCGACACCGGCGCGATGCGCCGGATGGCCTCCTTCATTATCGATAATACGCGCCGATTCAATATCCGCGAGGGTCTGACAGCCGAGGACGATCACCTTCCGAAAAGGTTCCTTACGGAAGTGCTTCCCGATTCGGGCAAGGTTATCACCGGGGCACAGTCGCTCCAACTGCTTCGCGATTACTACCTTGCCCGGGGCTGGAGCGAAGACGGCAAGCCGTCTGAAGCTGCCTATTAAGCGGAGAGAGCCTTAAGCGCGTTGGGGAGCAGGCTGCCTGAGTGAATGACAGGATTTCAGCGAAAGCCTGACGTTACCAATTGCGGCACTACTCCGACGGAAGAGTGCATTAGCATAGAGTCAAATGCTTTCGACGATTCCGATCTGAATGACTAAATTTAGGAATGAACATGGTGTAAAAGAGGTATGAAGGCTAAACCAGACAAAAAGATGAAATTGACGGCGTATCACGAAGCTGGACATGCTGTAGCGAGTTTTTTGCTCCATGTAGATACGATCAATGCAATTTCGGTCATTCCTGATGAAGTATCCGAAGGTCGGACACATCATTCAGCCCCGGGCAGGAACTATCATCCAGATTACGATGACTCTCCACGCACTCGGTCGAAAACTGAGAAGCGGATAATGTCTTATTTGGCGGGAGATGTTGCGGAAAGTCTGCTCCTGAAGTGGAAAAAATTGAATACGAATCTCACGGATTATCAGAAAGCAGTTGATCTTGCGTCCTATCAGTGCGATGGAGAGCCGGATGAGACAGGAGCATACGTCACTTTTCTGTACTACAAGACCCGCAATTTGTTGCGACGTGCGGAAAATTGGACTGCGATCAGCGATCTCGCATCTATCCTGATCGAGCGTCGACGAATTGGTCGACGTGAGTTTTATCCGCTCATTCGAAAAAGCTTAAGAAGATCGACGACGGCTCGCAAAATAGTGGATGCTCCGAAAAAGTATATCTCTGCAGTTTCAGGTTCCGAGAGTCCGGATTGAATAGAATCCCGCAGCACCGGCATTTGCGCTTTCGCTAATAGAGCACAACGGTACGAGCATAACGAAGTCTCGGTGGATTACTCTCTCTACCCATGTTCAGCTACAGCAGCTTTTCCGCATTTCTGGCGCGTAATCACCAAGTTATATCTATTGAAAAGTCATTTCATATTTTCTGAAAAGTGCGAGGTGATCGCTCTGGTGAGCACAGGGAATCCAGTCGGGGGCTGGCCCCTTAAAGCGCATGTTGGCGGTAATGCTCGTGTTGAAACGGGGAGAGGATGGGGCGATGTTTGCCTCGGATGAGTGAACAACAAAATCAACACCCGTGTTTAAAAAACTTGCACGAGCGCTATCTTGAATTCCAGCAGGGAAGTACGGTTGTGGTGATCATTATGGAATTGAGAGAGATCCCACTGGATAGAATAATCGCCTGTGAGAAATGTACATTCGATGAAGAATACATCAAAAATCTTGCCGGGAGCATTGAGCGAAATGGTCTTCGTGAGCCGATACGCATTGCTCGGATGGGGAGATACTACCGCATTATTGATGGCGAGAGGAGATGGCGGGCTTTCAAAACTCTGCGGAAGGGAAAAATAAAGGCATTAATCGTCAATCTTGAAGAAGAAGACCCCTTCTGAGGGTGGCCGGGCTGCATAACTAGTTTCCATCCGGAAACCCTCAATTAATTGAATTACCTAGCAATTTGGTTATTTTTACATTCCTTTTTTGCCTGCTCTCTGGCATCCTATTGGCTCTAACATATCGATTTATTTCATAAACTTCCCAAGGCCCGGATCAAAAATGCGCCAAAAACGAAGCCCTCAGCTCTCTGTTTTCGAGAAGCTCGCTCTTACCGAGATTAGGAGCAATCCCCAAACCGCAACTGGGGCGGTCGCCGCTCCGGTTACATGACCATTGCTCAAGAACGTCAATTCCTTTCGGAATTCCTGGACCAAGCCTCACATGGCGGCATTTTGATTGTAAGTAAGATTCAGCAGGCATTTGAGCTCAAAATAGGACACAACGTAGCCCAAAGCACCATCTATCGGATGCTGGACCGGCATGATTGGCGAACGATCATTCCCAGGCCGCGGTTGATGCTCCAAGACGAAGGCCGTTTTGGAAGAATCAGCACTCCTCAACGTTGCTGGGCGCCTCGCGGAATTCGCCCCTATGTTCCCAGTCAGATCGCGCGAGAGTCCACCTATGCTTATGCTGCCGTATCGCCTCAGGATGGAACGATGGATTCGTTGATTCTGCCCCAGGTTAGCGAACAGACCATGTCCATATTTTTGCAGGAAGTAAGCAGTCGGCATCCGGATGAGTTCATCCTCATGGTCATGGACGGTGCTGGATGGCATAAATCCAAGGCGCTCAGTGTGCCTGCAAACATGGCGTTGCTCTTTCTTCCACCGTACAGCCCAGAGCTCAACTCGGTAGAGCATATTTGGGAACACATCCGCGAGAACGGGTTCAGAAACAAGGCTTTCAACAGCATTGAGGCTGTGGAGGATCAGTTGGAGCTGTCCTTGGAAGCCCTCGAAAAGAACCCGGCGTTAGTGGCCAGCATGACAGGGTTTCCGTGGATCGTTAGTATGAACTTGCACGCAAAATAGTATTAAAACGTACCCGCCACGTGTAGCCGAGCCTCAAGAAATCCATGCACAGCTTGTTATAACCGCCGCTCGGGGGGGTATCCTGCGAGTCCAACGTCGAAAGAGCGATTCAAGCCGCTGCCCTGTAGCGGACGGATCGTCGTTGGACCTGTTGCTTCCTCTTATTGCCTCCTGTCTTTAGCCTCTCTCCCGGTCAACCTGTTCTATTAGCCTAAAGTCCAATTCTATTGGGCCAAAGTCCAAGTTTCATTGATGGAGGGGAGTAATTATACAAAGGCCATTCAGTTCCGAGAAAGAGTATCCGGAATTATGACCCGGCCGGGGAAGCACGTCAAATGAGGGGCTTGCCTTGGCGCTGACACAATCAATCCGATCCGGTCGGAAAATCTAATGAGGGAGGAAAGCACGATGAGGATTTCGAGACGTCATTTCATGAAGCTCTCCATGTTGACGGGCGTTGCCGCGGGGGCATTCAGCGCGGGAATGCTGACCTGGCCGCGCAGGGCGTTTGCATTTATGCAGAGCCCTCCACTGCGGAAGTTTATCCAGCCATTGCCTTTCTTTGGCACAACTGCCCCGGCAGGTTATCCGAAAATACCGCTGGCAACTCCCAATACAACGGCCGCTGCCAATACGGACTATTACAGGATAGTAATGCGTAAGTTTCAGCAACAAGTTCATCCAGCCCTGCCTAAGACGACCTTCTGGGGCTATAAAGACACGACACCGAGGGTAACCCGCCAGACATCGACCACCAACAATTATCTTGGCGCAGGCATTGTCGCCACAAAGGGCAGGGCGGTAAGAATTTACTATGTAAATAACCTTCCCTCTGTACATCCTCTTCCGGTCGATACTTCTTTCCCGATGCTGCAGGAGTTCAACAGGGCCGTCCCGCATCTGCACGGGGGGCACGTGCCGTGGACCAGCGACGGGATTCCCCACTCCTGGTGGACACCAAACGGCGCCGTCGGGGAGACATACCAGGTGGGTGATTACTACTACCCCAACAATCAGAGCTGCAGGTTGATGTGGTACCACGACCATGCTATGGAGCTTACCCGCCTGAATGTTTACGCGGGACTCTTAGCGCCTTATATCCTTACGGATCTCTATGAGACCGATCTTACCAACCAGGGGGTCATTCCTGGTGTGCTCGAATCCATCTATCTGGTTCTCCAGGACAAGACCTTCAAGCAGATCGCGGACCAATGGGGAGACATGGGCGATCTGTGGTATCCGTCCGCCTATGAACCCAACCAGGTTTCACAAACCGGCAGGTGGGATTGGGGGCCTTTGATGAATCCACCGGCAGGTTCCCCTCCGCTTCCCTATCCTTCAAACGTCCCGGAATTTTTCGGAGATACCATCATGGTAAACGGGGCCGTCTTCCCCTATGTGGAGGTACAGCAGAAAGTCTATCGCTTCCGCATTCTTAACGGCTCCCAGGCGCGATTCTTCAATCTGCAGCTGTATTATGAAGATGCCAACAACCCCGGTGAAATAGATGCCACTGCCGTTCCGCCGGTTATCGTTCAGATTGGGACCGAAGGAGGCTTTTTGCCGAACCCTGTCTATATGAACAACCCGCCCAGGCCGATTGGCTATGACGTGACGGGCACCGCCATTTTCGACGATCCCACCCAGTACAACCTGTTGCTCGCGCCGGCCGAACGTGCCGACATTCTGATAGATTTCAGCAGCGTTCCCCTCGGACGCAATTTGATCCTTTTCAACGATGCTCCGGCGCCCTTTCCCATGGGCGATGCCCGGAATGACTACTATTCGGGGAACCCCGATCTTTCGTCTATCGGAGGCGCTCTGCCGACCCGCACGGGCTTCGGCCCCAATACCAGAACTCTGCTTCAATTCCGGGTCAACGGGATTGCCGCGAGTACGCTGAGTCTGCCCAATCCCAACTATGCCTTCACCATGGATCCCCCGATGGCGCTGGTGCCGACCCAGGATTACAATCCCGGTGACATTCCGAACTCTGCGAAGTTCATGATCAATGGAGTTCTCACAACCGTGCCCATAGCAAATGTACGGAGCCTCACCCTGAACGAGGACTTCGACAGTTACGGCCGCCTGCTTCAAACCATGGGGACGACAACTTCCCTGTCCCAGAACAACCAGGGGGCGAACACCTACGGACTCGGATACATGGCCTCGGCGACCGAGGTCTGTGCAAACAGAACCGCCGAGGTATGGCTGATTTATAATCTCAGCGCCGACGTCCATCCGATCCATTTGCACCTCGTCAATTTCCAGGTGCTCTGGCGCGCAAAATTCGATGCCGTCACTCCCAATTTCAACTCTATAACCAGCCCTCGCTTCCCGGATGCGAATGAATTGGGCTGGAAGGAAACCGTTCGGATGAATCCCGGCGAGGTAACAGCTATAATGATGTACTTCGATGCCCCGGCCCCTCCAAAATACATTGTCAATAAGGTGAGCACCCGGGCGGGGTTGGGAACTTCAGGGTATGAATTCGTTTATCATTGCCATATTCTCGAGCATGAAGAGCACGACATGATGCGTCCCCTCGTTGTGACGCCCTGATAAGTCGGGATATAAGCCCACCGGGTAGCCTCGGCCGGCAAGCCGAGGCTGCTCGATCCCTTAAAGCCAGGGCACTTTGGTGGTAAGGAGCGCAAGGAAGTTCAACAGAACTTCCCGATCCGCACCGGTGAGTCCGCGTTCCTCTTCCTCCAGCACTTTATCAAGATTCTCAAAGCCGGTGGTCGGGCGGGCGTCGTTATCAAGAACACGTTCCTGTCCAATACCGACAATGCCTGTGAGTCTTCGCAAGCAATTGCTCGAAAGCTGCAACCTGCATACCGTTCTCGATTGCCCCTGGCGGTACCTTCCAGGGCTCTGGCGTGAAAACCGTGGTGCTCTTCTTTGAGAAAGGCGCACCGACCCGGAAGGTCTGGTTCTACCAGCTTGCCTCTGGTCGCAGCTTGGGGAAGACGAATCCGCTCAATGATGACGATCTCGCCGAGTTTATCGAGCTTCAGAAGAACTTTGTTTAATCGCCGAAGAGTTGGACTATAGCAGCCCCCTTCTCCAAGGACGACTTGGAAACCGTCATCACAACCGCGTACCAGCACCTTCCAGGGCCATTGCCGCTGGTAATCGAGACCCTGCCATATTCTGGAATGCGGCGGGGTGAATGCCTGGCAATGCACGTTGACCACTTTGACCTGTCCAATTGCCAATATATGATCTCTGAGACTGAGAAACGCGGACATTTGGGCCTGACAAAGACCGGCAAGAGGTTAATCGACCTGCCCGACCACCTGGCAGCCAAGCTGGAGCGGCATATCAAGAATCTCCGCAAGGTTGTAGGGCCGAGAGTCGGATACCTCTTCCCAGGAATCAATGCCCGCAATGTTCAGAACGCGATGCGGCGAGTCTGCCGCTTAGCTCAGAAGAAGGCATCGCACGATCTGCGGCACACATTCGCGAGCTTGCTTCTGATGGATCACGTTAGTCCGGCTTTTGTCCAGCGGCTACTCGGGCATCACTCCATCAGGACGATATTTATGGACATTGGTTTCCGGGTGCTGGCCGGGATCGACTGAACCAGGCATTGAGACCACGCTCTGAGTCGAAAGCGCCTGCATCTCCAGGTCTGCGAGTAGTGAGGTAGGATCAAGCGTGGCAGGCAGATTTTGACATGCCACGCAGAGCGGAATGCCTTGACAGGTAAGGACGTACAAAAAAAACCACGCTTGCGTGGCAGGCAGCGTGGCAAATTCGGTACTTAACGACGGTTTTCATTATGGTGTGCCGAAGCGGGGACTCAAGTCCTGACATTTCTATCCTCCTGAATTACTTGATAAATCAGCCTTCGCATTCTGGTGTGTACCTCACTTGTGTACCTCACCTTTCAACCATAAAACCTGTTTGGAAAGGAAATCATCGCCACCCAAGTTGATCATGGTGCAGCCTTTTTCAGTGGCTTTTCTCTCTCGATTCTTTTGCCGTTTCTGCATTCGACTTCGATATAGTGACCTTCCTTCACAGTTTTATCGGTAATCTCGAAGCTTCCTGTCATTGGTCGGACATTGTAAAACTCAACCAGTTCGGTGAACAGATTCAGACGAAGGTTCAACATCTCTGGATCAAAGTGGGGTGAATGTTCGAGTATTCTTGTCTTGAGAAAATCAATGTTCTTCCACTTCTTTGCATTATAGCGACAAACGGTCTTCACGAACTGGAAAAATCTTTCTTTGTCATTCCAGTGCGGTGAGTCAGGAAAGTTATTCATCCACATGATGAAACAACACTCCACTGGGGTCTTAATTTTACGAAGCGGCATTTATGTCTCCATCCATCTCCGTATTTTTGCTTGGTGCGCCGACTTTTTCCGATACTGCTGCATCAATTCACGTTTACTTTAAATCTGCTGCTCTGCTTCGTACCCTCTGAAGACAACGGTATCATGAATTAGGTTCATCAGTATTACTATTGTTGTCATCACGGTATCGTGGTTTTCGCTTCATGAACCATTCAGGTTCTTCGAACAGCTTGGGGTTCATTTGTTTCAGTCGAGATATATTTAAGCGTTTCTCCATCTCTGGACTAAACCTAGCATCGTAAAGTGTTTCGACTTCAGATAGTTGCTTTTGAGTGATGTCATCTGAATCTTTGAAGTTGGTATAGTGGAAAAATGCTCCTTCAAGGTTAGTATGATGAAAATGAACCTCATCGATAATTGAGAAGGCAAAGTCAACATTTGTCAAATCGTGCCATGCCAAATCAACATAATTAAAGTTGGTATTATGAAAGGATATCGATTCAAGAATACATTGCATATAGTTAACATAAGTCAACTTGGCATGACTGAAATCTGTTCTGGTCATATCACATTCATCAAAGTCGAAGCTGTTAAATTCTGTGTTGTAGAAATTACATCCAGTTAAATTGCAGTTATAAAATGTCCCACTATCGAATGTTGAACCACTGAAATCAGAGTTGACAAGATTGAATCCGTCCAATACCACATACTCGAAGTAACATCCCGACAGATCGATTCTCGTTACGCCCCTCTTGTTCAGCATTGAAATCAGCATCCTGAGTTGGCGTGAGACTTCCTTGGTTTTGAGTCCACGAAGGTTATTGATCTCTTCTTGATACCTCTGAATCTCAGAGAGAGTCTGTCCTTTCTTTGTGAGCCAGAACACGATTATTCCAAGTACAAACATGTTAAGAACTAGCCCATGCGCTCCAGCTAACACTCTCTTGTAGAACTCCTCATCGTAGTATTTGGATGATAGGGCAATAATACCAATTGTAACAATTATAAATGCCATGATATAAATAGCGAAATAATTAACAATAAACTTTCCATATGACTTTTTGATCCAAGTTACCAATAATCCTTCCTTAAAATCGAAGACCTCTTTTAGGGTGATCCGCCTTCGTTTTCGGTGCTTAGGTTTTTTCATAATCAGATCATCCCTCTATCTCGCAGAATCTGTTTAGCCTCATGACCGGACAAACGGAGATACAGAGCCGTGGTGTTGAGGCTTGAGTGTCCAAGTAAGTCCTGAACCACTGTCACAGGTATCCCTGCTCGAAGAAGCTCGATGCTTCTGGAGTGCCTCAAGATATGCGGATGTCCCAAATCCTTCGGTACTTCTGCTTCTGCTGCAAGTTGATAAAATCGCTTTCGGAAACTGGCGGCATCGATGTGGAATGGGTTTGGATCATCGTGGGATATCTCACCCTTCGCCGTATGCTGCGCAACCTGTAATCGATAGTTCGAGATTTCAGCAATCAGATTGGATGGAACCGGAATAATCCGAGAGGGGGGACGCTTCTTAGTATGCCGCCCACGTGGTGAGTGCTGTTTCAAGGTTAAAAGTTTCAACTCACCATTCCTGTAATCGATGTCGGAGTCAGGACTGATGCTCAGGACTTCGGACAGTCTGGCTCCAGTGTAACGAAGAACAAGGTAGATCAGCCAGTGCCTCCCACGCCTTACATACTGCTTTGGTGAAGGAGCCGCATCGAAAAACTTTTGGTAAGCTGCGGTAAGCGCATTGATTTGGTGTTCGGTAAGGTACTGAATGTTAGTCTTCGTAGTCGGAACCAGTGATGAAGTCTTGAGTGGAACAAGATGCATTATCTCTCCTTTGCACGTTATTTCCGACAATTTTCGTGCATAATGTACCAAAAAATCCGCCCGTTTGCAAGGGAAAACGGCTCCAATGCACCCCAATGTAAAGCAAAATGCACGATAATCTCAATTTTCGTGCAAAGACTCTTTACGGAAAGTCAATTCTTGATTGCAAGATGGATGGCTTCTTCGGTGTATTGTCCACCGGAGGTGGATGCTATGCGGAGTAGCTCGTCATCGTCTATTTTCAGCGAAAATACGCTCCAAATATTTATTCGACATGCCTAACCTCCTCCCGAATTTTGCTCCTTAGCGACTCCTCTTCAGACACGCTTTCAATGAGCTTAGAGTGGTAG
This sequence comes from Pseudomonadota bacterium, assembly GCA_023442755.1. Taxonomy (GTDB): domain Bacteria; phylum Desulfobacterota; class Syntrophobacteria; order Syntrophobacterales; family Syntrophobacteraceae; genus SbD1. Next base: position 12,737 of record JAEZXS010000217.1, read on the forward strand.
GATCTTCGCAGTAGATTGCCAATCCCTTCCTTCCTCTGGACATCAATATCCTATATCGGTTTATCAGTCTTCGGATTACAATCTCCATCAGGATTTCATCGTGATTTTCTTGGACGTGGTTTGCAATAGTCCGAAGAGCAGGACCATACGCCCTACCAATAATATCAGTGATGTCATGTGGGTTGCACAGTACAAAATTAATCCTGTCTCCCTGACAAAGAACCCGCAAATCCCGCCCCCAAAACAACCCTGCGTAATCCAGTTCGAACCCTTGACACCCATAAACAGAGGCACAGGTTTGGAATTGGTGTCGTATATTTCTGTTACGCCACCAAATATCGTATTCCGAAGGTTGCATCAACCAATGAACGGGAGGATCAAGAATGCGGAGTGTATTGCCATTGCGTCCATCGGAATAGGTGTAAGATGCCAACAATCCGCAATCATGCGTTCGGGATTTTTTCCGCAAGAAATCAATGACTTCTGATGGATGATCGAAAAGCTCCAGTTCATAGCATTGAGGGGAATGTACAATATTACCTTGGAAAAATTCGGTCAGCCATCTATGCTGATCTGGCGGAAGCCTGTGTTGCTCATTCATTGATAGCTCAAAAATCGGATCATTAGGGAAAAGTCTCTGCCATGTCTGTTTCAATGTATTTCGTGAACCAGCATCGTCGTCATTGAGAACTTGACCTTCATCGAAAAGACAAACGACAACCCTACCCGCATGAAACAAAGACTCAATCTGTGATAAATCTTGGAGATTTCCGTTAGGATTTCTGTGAGGGATACGGTGCGCCTCATCGACAACGATCAAGTCGTAAATGGGCAACCTTGATGGAGATTCAGACAGCAGTCGCTTGACCTTCGGGTAAATGCCAGCGTTAGGACCACCGCCTTTCACATATTGAACTAATGCACCTCCTTGTCCTGCTCCAGCGGCTTGATCAATCGCACGTCGAACAACTTGGCATAGTCGGTTATTCCTTAAGGCAAGAACAACGCGACTATCCCTGTCCAATGAAAGCTGATTTATCATGGAGTGTAGACCGACTATGGTTTTACCACAGCCGGGATCTCCCGATATTAAGATCAAAGTGTGACCTTTGAATTCCCTAATCGCTGACTCGATTTGACCTACAATTTCCTGTTGTGCAGGAGTCAAGTCAATCGGAAGACCACCAAGAGCGTTTTGGATGCCACTGGTTAAATATGGAAGCCTCCGTAGTAGATTAGAAGCGAACTCACAAGATTGCTTATAATGCCCATCCCTGAATTTGTTAAATATTCCTAAATCAGAGCCACCAGAAAACAGCTTGTAAAGGTAATCCGAATACTGCTTACAGGCATCCTTAATTCCCCATGTTATACATTTTACATCTGAGTGATCATATTTTTTGGCTTGCGCAGGGGTAAGTTCCGTCAAAAACACCGCTCCGTACCATCTATAATCATTCCCTAACTCATGGAACAGCCTTGCTCTCTCCTTGTATTGTAATGCCTGTTGTGAAGGGGAAAGATGAATCCTGCCGCCAACATTAACATATTCTGTATTCGTTATAGGATTGTAGGTTTGCCATCTTTTCATTTCGAAAACCAAAGCATTACAAACTCCCTTCTCATCAGAGCCAATTATGATTCCATCGCATCTTCCAAGGTGACCGGGGATATCATACTCTAAAAGAAGATATGTTCTATTGAAAGGGATGTTCGCGCTTAAAAGAAGTCGTTCAATGGCGGGAGCGTCCTCAGTCCAGATAAGCTCTTCATGAGGGGTCAATTTGTGTCCGCCAGTCTGCTCACGGTTTTTGGAAATGGCGGGTCCGATTGTGCTTTTTCGTGCCAAATTAAAAAACTGATCAACAGTACCAGCAAAACCGATTGCCATCTCGTAACTCCCGCTGAATATCACTTTTGCGATGTAGGGCTAAATCGATTCCTGCGTTCTTCTTCTGACCTCTGTCAACCTATTACGGAATACCACTATTGGGGCGGGATGTCACGTATCCATTGCCGATGATATCTCAGAAAGGCAGTGGTTCGATTCCAGAAGGGCATTAAGATATGGCTACTTTATTTCATCATCGGGAAAATAGGTGCGGCAAACGGTAAGAATGTCATCAAACCGCAGTGATGGAATGGGGAGTGGACGTTTAAAACACCGAAAATACGGTAGATATTTACCTAGAACCTCATAAAAAAGTAGCGGGACGGATAGTCCGATTTCCTGAATGGGGCATCATCGGTCAGTGTAGCTTCCTGCCCTTTATAGCAGACAAAGCGCATCCATGAGTTGCCCATGTCCAAAATTCCGCTTACCTGTTCACTGCTAAACCCACCCAAAGCAGTAAGCTTGTATGACTTACCCCTCACATGTCGGTTTTCTCGATTATCTTCGGCAATTGATAGTGATGTCATTAAAGATGGTCGTGAGTCACGGATTTGCATCCAAGAAGGCTTCGATGCCGAAGCCTTGGCGCAATACCCAACCATATGAAGCAACGCCCCACGGTGTAGAGTAATGTTGCCAATCATGGTTGTGCTCTGGATAGGAACAATCTGGTCCATAAGAAGAGACTGGGGGAGGTTCACTTTGGTTGCGATAACACTTTCGAACCATTTCTGGACGAAATCCACGGAGACTTCTCGACATGTCGGTGCATCTCGGTCAGGTTGACAACTATAGCTTGACACAATGGTTTCAAGAAAAAATGTGAACAGATCGGCAGTTCGGTAAATCTCAACCCCTTGGATTCCCAATCTATTGGCGATGAGGCAACCGACTGATCCTTGAAGATTACTCAGATTAGAATGTCGGATTTTGGTGCGACTTCGGATCAGGTAAATGATTTGTCCATCGAGAACGGTTGGGTTCCGAAGGCAAAGATTCAATTCCTTAGGAAGGATATCCATTAGTAGGCTGCTCATCACAAAAAATCCCCACATGGTTATTAACATCGCTCATATGTTTATATATCACGAAACAATTTGAATTGCAAGTATCTATAAATGGACTACTTAAAAATAAATACATTGATAATTGAGTCCATGTATGAATGAGGGGGGTGCAGAATGTCACTATTTGAAATAGCTCTTGTATTTAGAGTTGACTTTTCTAGCTTTTGGACAATAAATATAAAGGGTGGCTTATGGTATGAGACACTACTAATTACAAAAATGTACTTGCAGTGATGTAGTTCAAGGAACTGTAAAACAAGGGATTATGTACCTAGCTTGTTCAACTTTCAGCGATGTAGGTTTCTGTTGAAGAACATGTGATTTATCGATGTATCAGGTTGAAATAAAGATCATGTGTATATGAAGTGCATTCAGGATTCAAAGCAGAGCCTTTACTTGAGGAACGAAGTCACGGAACAAAGATGGTAGGTAGTTGGTGTAGTTTGTTCCAATCAAAGTAGCTTTTAAGACCATAATATGTAATGAGAACAGATAATGACCAGCGCACTCTTGATCTAAACCGTATCTGTTCATCGATATTGACCAATTGAAAGCTGGTCCCGCTCTCGATGTTTACAGCACCAAACGGAAGCGACTCGCGCAAGTAAAATCGTGCGCTTCAGCGGCGCAAGACGCTCCCGTATGCAGAAAATCGAGATAATCAACGATGTCATCCCCATTGATAATCGCCGCAATCGGTATTTGGCTCAGAATGGAAATCCCTTCATCCTAAAAAGAAGCCGTCTATTATAGTAGATGACACTCGATGGGTCGGGGAAATCGGCAGACATATGCCCCTGCACGTACCGCGAAACTCCATTGTTATTGCGCACCAACTCCACTGAGGCAATGCCATGCTTCCAGCGGTCTTCCCATGTCTGCTGAAAATCTACTCTTTTTGGTGACTGATCCGAAGCTGGCTGTAGCATTAACAGGTGCAAATGGGTTTGAGTATGGTTGCTGCTGATTACCCCGATTACACCAAAGTGAATTCTATCTTCCTTGTAAATTGTTCTGATCCATTTTCTGAACTCCTTCTCACAATACCCATGATCATGTCTTCCCTTCATGGTCAAAGTAGCGAAATAGTCCTATCCCCATTCATTCAAAAAGTTTATCCAGCCATAGTCCATTGTTATCTCCTCTAAGTAAGTGCTTAAAATGATGTATAATTCACAATATTCTTCTCTGTTTCAGAATTAAAGCACAGATATGACCAGCCTGTTCAACAGGTTTTTCAAAGAACCGATTCGACAGGAGAGTTGGACACACATCATAAAGCATCCTGTCCATGCCCTAGCGTATTGTCCTTGTGCATTCAACGAAATCAATTAACATGTGTATCCGACCAGCGTTTATTTAGTTTTCCTCCTTTCGATGAATAGATAGAAAAGTTCAGTCATAGCACCTTCAATATGTAACGGGATGGGCGAATCGACTCCGCAAAGCCAGCGGGATATTTTCGATTCTGACGCAACGATATCATACTCGGATTCCAGAAGCCGTTTCACACGCTACAGAGTGAGTCCCGCCTGAATGCGAGTATCATAGAGTGGGTGCTTGGATACCTCAATCTCCATCATTTTTTCTCCTTTCTAGCTAGTATATTTTATTTTCTTCTTGTTGTTCCTCATACAAGAATTATTTACCGAAAAACTGATGATCGACAGTCTGGCATCAGAATTGATTTCATTGAATTCTTCCGTTACAGGAAACGATCTGGTCCGATTCAGCCGTAATCGATGTTTACACTGAAGCTGGACTGGACCTTTCGGGGCGGGCAAATCTGGAATTCTTAAGATGGGCAAGATCAAGCTCGATATCCTTCTTGTAATCGATTCGCATGATCCTCTCGTACAAGGTAGATGCCCAAACTTCGCCGTAATTCAACGTCATCAACTTTTGATCCGAGTGACCAAGCAGGGGTGCGATGTCATAAGCGTTCAGTTTAGCGACATTTTCCAGATACGTTCGGAACCAATGTCTGAAGGAGTGAAATTTCTTTCCGTTTTCCTTCACTCCAATTTGTTTGGTCCATCCACCAAACCACTTACTCGATTGCCCCCTGTATCCTTTTGCTTTCCACTTCTTCAAACAGAAAAAAATCCTCTGCTGATTCAGTGCCTTAACTTCATCGACATACCTGACAAAACCTAAATCATTAAGAATGAAATCGTGCAGCGGAATAAATCGCTTGCTTGTTTCAGTTTTTACTGTCTTTGCAGCATCATCGGGGTCATCTTCAATGGTTATTCCCCATACTCCATGCTTCAATACTATATCTTCAACGTAGAGTTGTGCTATTTCCTTGTGTCTGGCACCAGTGAACAAACCTAATATGGGAATCCAAAACTGATATGGTTCTTCAAAAAGATCATCCAAATATTCTTTGGAATAAAACATTCTATGCAAATCCTCAACGCTCCACGAACTCCCCTTTTTCTTTGGTTTTGCGCCAGCCATTCCCTTTACCACTGGGTTTATTTTTAATTGACCTTTTTGGATGCAGAATTGAAAGAAGGACGATAACATAAAAGTGACTGTCCTAACCCTGCTTTGCCCCAGTGTTGTTTCATGCTTCATGTCCTTAAGTTTGAGCGGACTAATGTCTCTGAATTCCTTCTTTTTTGTAAAATTTTGCGGCATTGCTCTCAATACATCAATAAAATCAGAGATATCTGAAGTTTCGATTTTCGACACTGGAATATCACCAAGTATTTGAGTTAAAACTTTTCCTATCATGACTTTACAGTCAATGCGGTATGACTCACTCTTTCTGTCGCGCTCTAATTGATCAAGGAAAAGTGGAAGCATCTCTGAAATTATTCGAGAGTCTGGCTTTGTCTTCTTCTCTGCTTCGGGGATGGCACTTTCTTCCGCCAGTGATTTCAGAACCGTGCTCTCATACACGTGATCATGCAATGTCCGTTTGACCAAAATCTCGTGCCAGATAATGTCGTTTTTAAGGTATTCCCTGCACGCCATATTGAATGTTAAAGAGTCTTCGGTGATCCGCATGCCTTCGGACTCGATGAGGTGAAGAACTGGCTCTCGTACCTCCGAAAAATCGTTCTCATCCAGTTGTCTCTTGAAACGGTCAATTTCTCCTTTGACGTGCTCAAGATATGGTCCGACATCTACGGGGCGGGCAGCGTCCATGACTGAGCAGATTTCAAGCCAATCACGCAATTGCCGCCTCAATACTCTCTTTATACCCTCAATCCCCATTTCATTCCCTTGTCTCATGGACTGAAAGATGGGTAGGACACAAGAGTAAAGCTTGATGGCTCTCTGTCGCGCTTCCTTCGCTCTTCCAGTCATGACCGAAATCTTGATCTGTTCGTGACCTAAGATTTTAACCAGATCGGCAGGGACACGCAAACGGAAATAGTAGCCGTAGCGAGTGTGGAGTAAGTAGGAGGGATTCTTCGATTTGCTGGAAGTTTTCATCGGTGTCCCTCCGCTGTGTACCTCACTGGTACACAAACAGAGGAACCGATGGTAAGATATGTGGAATCGTTACGATTTGCTTTACGGGGTTGCCGAAGCGGGGACTCGAACCCCGACAGGAATACTCCCACTAGACCCTGAACCTAGCGCGTCTACCAGTTCCGCCACTTCGGCAAATAAGGCGTTGAAAAACAAACTCAGATAACGTATTCTAAAAGTCTTTGCCTGTCAAGGCGTTTCTACTATTTTTCGAAAAAGGGTGTTCCGCGGTTTATGGAGATCTATCAAGGAATCGAGCAAGTCAGGCATCGCTTGAAAAGTCCGGCCATCACCATCGGGAACTTCGACGGTGTCCATACGGGCCATCAGGCGCTTTTCCGAAAAGTCAAAGAGTGGGCCCAAAAACTCGACGGCCAGTCCGTCGTCATGACCTTTCATCCGCACCCGCTCGAGGTGCTCTTCCCCGGTAAACCCCTCTCCTTCATCACTTCCCACGAACAGAAGCTGGACCTTATAGCAGATTTCGGCATCGATGCAACAATTGTCGTGCCGTTCAGCAAAGATTTTTCGCAAATATCGGCCCGTGAGTTCGTGGAAGACCTGCTCGTCGGAAACATCGGCGTCAAGGCGGTCGTGGTCGGCTACGACTACCGCTTCGGAAAAAACCGCGAAGGCGACATATCCTTTCTCAGGCAACAGGGCGAGGAACACGACTTCCAGGTCGATACGGTCCCGGGCATCCGCATGGACGATATGGTGGTGAGCAGTACCGCAATCCGGAAGATGATCGTCGAGGGAAACATCAGCAAGGCAAACCAGCTGCTCGGGCGCCTTTTCGAGGTGAGCGGGACCATCATCCCCGGCCGCAAGCGCGGCGCGGGGCTCGGATTTCCAACAGCCAACATCCGCATGCCGGCCCAGACGCCTCCGCGAACCGGCGTCTACGTGGTCGAAGCCGAAATCGACGGGAATACATACGGCGGCGCAGCCAACCTCGGATATAATCCCACGTTCGGCGATGTCGACCTCTCCCTCGAAGTCCATCTCTTCGACTTCAACCAGGATGTCTACGGCAAGCCCATTTCCGTGAGGTTCATCGACCGCCTGCGCGACGAGAAGCGCTTCTCGGGGCCGCAGGACCTCATCGACCAGATCAGGAAAGACGTGGAAACAGCCCGGAAGATCTATTCGGAGAGGATTGCGTAATACCCGAGCCGATCAAACTTCGAAATGCATAAAGCCCCGGCGAAAAGCCGGGGCTTTATGCATTTCGAAGGCAGAACAAGGCAGAACAAGGAACATCGCGGCTGAAAAGCCGGTCAGATTGATGACAAACTCTAAAATCATCGTGATCGTCATTCCGGCGGAAGCCGGAATCCAGCAGCGCCGCCGGCCTTCGACCCGTTTGAACGAAGACTCTGACTTTGGAGTCAGATAAGAGTGTTTTCAAGCATTTCTGGGCCCCGACGCCTGCCCCGGACCCGATCCGGGGTTCGTCGGGTGACGGATTGGGGGCTTTTTCAACAGTCTGAGCGGCTGAAAGCCGCTTCCACGGGAAGGAGAACTCAAAACCGGGTTGTTCACCCATTCCCTTAACGGCCGCTACTTCTCCAATGCCAGTTCGATAAGCCGGTCCATCAGTTCCGAAAAACCAATCCCAGCCTTTGCGGCAGCCTGCGGGAAAAGGCTCGTCTGCGTCATTCCGGGAATGGTATTGGTCTCCAGCACCCAGATATCCTGACCCGAAAGTATCATGTCGCTGCGGCTGTATCCCCTGCACAGAAGAGCGCTGTGGGCGCGTTTGCTCAAGTCCTGGCACCCCGCGGTCAGATCCGCGGAAATGCGCGCGGGGCAGATTTCACTCGATGCGCCCGGAGTATATTTCGCGGCATAGTCGAAGTATTCGTAGGCTTCACCCGGAACGATCTCGATGAGCGGCAGGGCAACGAGTTCGTCGTTTCCGAGCACGCTTCCCGTGATCTCCTTTCCCGGGATATATTTTTCGATCAGGCACCGCCTGTCGAACTGCCAGGCCTTGTCGAAGGCATCCTTCAACTTTTCGGGGTCCTTCACGATCGTCAGGCCGATACTCGACCCTTCGTGTTCCGGTTTTATGACCACCGGAAATCCAAGCCGGGAGGCAATTTCGGATGCGCCGATCGGGTGGAGCCTGTCCCCCACCAGGTAGGGGGGTGTCGGAATTCCCGCCTGGGTGTAGAGCTGTTTGCTGAGGATCTTGTTCATCGCGATGGCGCTGCCCAGGACACCGCTTCCCTGGTAGGGTATTCCCAGCGATTCGAGCATCCCCTGTATCGTCCCGTCCTCCCCCAGCCTTCCGTGCAGGATGATCAGCGCAACGTCGATCTTTTCCGCATCCCGCGCGAGAGCAGGCAGTTCCGAGGCCGGATCATACCGGATCACATCGTATCGCGACTTGTCCAGAGACTGGTAAACCTGATCACCGCTTTTCAGGGAAACCTCGCGTTCAGCGGACTTCCCTCCCGCAAGCAACGCAACGGTCATTTTTTTTTGCTGCATAGTCCTCCGTTTCGGGCCCCGCGAGATGAGCGATCGTCAAGCCCATCACTTCGGCCCCCATGGGCTCTATATTGAGGTGAGAGAATATCTTCGCTTCGAGTTGAATGTAGAGTTGCAGTTTTTCCAGCAGCATCAGCCGGTGGCTCTCGGTTTTCGAATAGCGCGCAATCAGGTCGTGATAGCGCTCTTCGACCGAGACGACCGTATCGTGTTTCACCCTCTTGTCGGAATAGTTCACGAGGAGCGATTCGGTGATGGGACCGGCTATCAGCGGCGCTTCGAGATAGATGTGCTCGCCGACAATGCGCGAAACAGCGGGATCGACCCGTTCTGAAAGCATCTTCGCTCCGAGCAGGGCGTGGTTTTCTCCCGTCCTGATGCCCTGCATCTTTCCTATGTCGTGAAGGAGCGCGCCGGCCTCCACCACGGCCAGATCGAGTCTGAGCGAGTTCCGGTTCAACTGCAGGCCAAGGAAGAGCGCCACCTCCGTTACAAGGAGGCTGTGTCTCCTGATGTTGAGAGGCATCTGAACCTTATCGAGTAATTCCAGGCATTGCCTGCGCGACAGTATCGACATCTCTATCTGCTGTTATCCCTTCCACTCCGCGCTTACCGGGAAACATCCCGAGCGGAAGCAGCCCGGGCTAATGTAAAACGTGCTGCGGGCCGAATATTTCATGAACACCAAACGCCTTTTTCATCGGAGCTGCTGTCGGCGGAGTGCAACAGGGGACAGAGGCGAAAAGCGATTCGGCGATCCGATCTCTCAGCGGTTGCCTGGATCCGGGATGACGAATGAATCGGGAAGCCGCACACACCCGATCCGTTATACAGGAAAAAACGGTCGGAAGAAAAGAGAGGAGTTCCCGGGCGCTCACAGCGTGCGGTAATATTTCGTCCACGGCTGGCGCTCGGTCTGCTTCAGATCGACCAGGGCCAGGCGCAGGGCCTTAACCGCCAGTTCCGCGCAATGGCGCTCCTTTTTCGGCAGGGTCTCGAGAAAATCCACTACGTTCTGGACGGTGATTTCCCAGGCATCCTCATGAGGCTTGCCCGTTATCATGCGGATAACGGTATTGGCGCATGCAGCGGTATAGATGCAGCCTTCCGTGTAAAAGGACGCCGAATGGATATGCCCGTTTCGGGCTGTCAAAAATATCTCGAGGGTATCGCCGCATTCCCGGCCGCACTTCCCATATCCATCGGGATGTTGTATCCTTTCAAACTTGTCGTTCGAAAAGGCCATTTCGAGGAAATTGGTCGAATGCTGCCGCCAGAAATCAAGTTGACTTTGATCCATTCCAGGTCTCCGTCTGACAAATACGGCTTTTTCAAGCCGTTGCTCTTGGAATCGGTTTTAGAAATGTATCCCAAACGGGACGAATTTTAAACCCCGCGCATAATCTGCGGACATTTTTTCTGAATTCCCCGTTAGTACTGCAGCTTCCTGGTGAGCGAGATGGCCTTCAAGGATTACTTCACGAAAACAGCGAGTGAATACGGCAAGTTCAGGCCGCACTACCCGATCGCTCTTTTCGAATGGCTCGCATCGGAATCTCCGGGAACCGGGACTGCATGGGATTGTGCGACGGGAAGCGGACAGGCCGCCGAAGGCCTTTCATCCTTTTTCCGCTTCGTGGCGGCAATGGACGGCAGCGAAAAGCAGGTCCGCAATGCCGCCCCGAACCCGAAGATTTCCTATATGGCCGGCCTCGCGGAAGCCGCTCCGCTAAAAAGCGGTTCCATCGACCTGGCAACCGTTGCGCAGGCAGCCCACTGGTTCGACCTGAGAAAGTTTTACGCTGAAGCCCAAAGGGTCCTGAAACCCGGCGGACTCCTGGCCCTGTGGTGCTACAGCCTGCTGCGCATCGATCCCGGGGTGGATGCGGTCATAGACGCTTTGTATACCGATATCACCGGCCCGTACTGGCCAAGAGGCAGGGAGATGGTGGACGGCCGTTACCGTTCCATTCATTTCCCCTTCCAGGAAATCGCCGCCCCGGGTTTCCGCATGGAAGCGGAGTGGAACCTGGCGCACCTTATGGGCTATCTCGGGACATGGTCATCCGTGGGCAGATTTGCGCGGGAGCGCGGGTTCGATCCGCTCGACCTGGTCGGCGACGATCTCCAAACGGCTTGGGGCGATCCGGATATCGCCCAAAAGGTGCACTGGTCGATCCACATGCGTGTCGCGAAGATGCAGGAAAAAGGCGCGAAGGTGGAACGGTCTTGAAGGGGTTTTCCTTTGTGGGAGCGGCTTGCCGCCGCGATGCTTTGATTCGCAAGTGCGCATAGAGCTTTTCACGTTCAAAGACGCGAAGGCAGTACAGAGTTAAAGCGGTTGGTTGTGAGAATGGGGCCGGCAACTGCGATGCCTTGTCGTCGGAGGTGCACATGGATTTTCTCCCACGCGAAGCCGGTAGAGTAGAGAGGGAAACACAAGATGGTTAGGCCACATGCTTCCATAGTATCCTCCCTTTCGGGCGGCGTGGCAAAGAGCATGCAGGCCGTACAGCCTATGTCACCCTCCCCCTCGTGGGACCG
>JAEZXS010000221.1 GCA_023442755.1 Pseudomonadota bacterium
CCGCAGGGAGCAGGAGATATCGGAAATCTCACGCTCGCTCAAGGGCCTTGCCAAGGAGTTGGACATCCCGGTTATCGCCCTGTCGCAGCTGAACCGCAAAGTCGAAGAGCGGCACGACAAGCGCCCCCAGTTGAGCGATTTGCGCGAATCTGGCGCAATCGAGCAGGATGCCGACCTAATTGCTTTCATATATCGTGACGAGGTATATAATCACGACACTCCGGATACCGGCATTGCGGAAATAATCATCGGAAAGCAGCGCAACGGCCCCTCGGGCGATACGGTCAGACTGGCCTATATCAACACCTATACGCGCTTCGAGAACCTGGCTTCGAGCCAGTAAATCGCACCAGCCTCCGGCAGCTTTTAAAAGTATCGTGATGCATTGACGGCAACCGCTGTTTAGCCGTTTGACTTCGTATGTCGTCGATTGACCGCCGGTGTGCTTGCCTGGTATGTCACCCGCGAGGATAGCCGGGGGCCGGAAGTTTTTTAAAAACTGCTGGATTCCGGCTTTCGCCCAAATGACGGAGGGTTGCCGTACACAGTCGAGTTAGCGCACAAATTACCAACAGGAGATGCATTTTCATTTTTCTTTACCGATCTCTGATGATGGAATCTTGATATGAATAATTCGAATGCATACTGGGACGAGTTCGCCGAGACCCTGACACGGGAGGGTATCGAGGAGCTACAGTTTTCGCGCCTGCAGTCCATCCTCATGCGTGCCGCGGGTTCACCGTTTTACAGCGAAAGATTCAAACAGACAGGCTTCCGGCCCGAGTCGTTCAAAAGCATGGCCGATTTGCGCAGCCTCCCGTTCACGGTAAAGCAGGACCTGCGGGACTCCTACCCTTACGGCTTCCTGTGCGAGCCCAAGGAACGGCTGGTGCGGATGCACGTCTCTTCGGGAACAACCGGCCAGGCGACCGCTATCTTTTACACGAAAGCCGACCTGGAAACCTGGGCGGATTTGCTCGCCCGCTGCATGTACATGACCGGAGCGCGCCCGAATCATACGTTTCAGAACCTGAGCGGGTACGGCATGTTCACGGGCGGCCTCGGGTTCCAGTACGGGGCAGAGCGGCTCGGCATGCTGACCATCCCTTCCGGGGCCGGCAACAGCAGGCGGCAGATACAGCTGATGCGCGATTTTTCCACCAACGTCATGCACATCATCCCCAGCTTTGCCCTGCTCCTGATGGATGTCCTCGGCGATATGGGCGTGGACCCGAAGGAAACCCTTTCGCTCAAGCTCGCCTATGTCGGCGCCGAACCCTATTCCGAAGAAGTTCGGAAGCGCATACAGGATTTTTACGGCATCAAGGTTTATAATAGCTATGGGCTGTCGGAAATGAACGGCCCCGGCGTGGCGTTCGAGTGTCCGTGTCAAAACGGCATGCACATCTGGGAAGACGCGTACCTGATCGAAATTGTCGACCCTAAAACCCAGGAGCCCGTGCCGGATGGACAATACGGAGAAATGGTGCTCACAACTCTCAAGCGCGAGGCCATGCCGATCATCCGATACAGGACGAAAGACCTGACCCGGATACTGCCCGGTCCGTGCTCCTGCGGTCGCGTCCACAAGCGCATCGACCGTATCCAGGGGCGCTCGGACGATATGTTCATCATTAAAGGCGTGAACGTATTCCCGATCCAGGTGGAACAGGTCCTGATGAACATCCCGGAAGTCGGCAACAACTACGTAATCCTGCTCACCAGGGAGAACAACATCGACGATATGATCGTCCGGGTGGAAGTGACCGACCGGATTTTCGTCGAGGATATGCGCCGCCTGAACCGGATACAGAAGAAGATATCCCACGACTTGAAAGGCGAACTTTTCGTAACTCCGAAAGTAGAACTGGTCGAACCGAACAGCCTTCCCCGAACCGATGGAAAGGCGGTGCGACTGATCGATCAGAGGCATCTATAACCAGGAAGGAACAGTATCACGAGAATAATAGGAAACGTAACGGGCCTTAAGCCGAGCATCCGGCAGCGTCTGGAAAGCCTGAGTCGGCGTAAGGTCCCGGCCTACCAGGTAATATCCCCCGAACTCTCCCGGGATCTCGCTCACCTCTCTTTCGAATCGGGACGCCAGCTCGGTCTGCTCATCGGCCGGAGCGGTTCCGTCGAAATGGTGATCGTCGGAGGTCCCCGGTCCCTCTACATACCCGATCTGCCGAAAAGCCGCGGCGGAAGATGGCGCCTTCGCGGGCTTCGGCTCGTCCATACTCACCTTCAGTCCGAGCCCCTGACCCAGGACGACCTGATGGACCTGGTATTCCTGAGGCTCGACTGCGCGGCCGCGATATACGTCGATCAGAACGGCGGCGCAACCCAGCTCGAAATAGCCCACATCCTGCCGGGCAACGGCGACGGGCATACTCACGGCTGGGAAGTGCTGGAACCCATTCCGTGCCACGATCCCGATCTCGATTTCCAGGCGCTCGTGAAATCCCTGGAAGACGAGCTGGAACGGAACCGGCTCGCCCGCCCCACACGGGAAGGCGAAGACCGGGCGATCCTGGTCAGCATTACCAGCACCGATCGCGAGACGGCGAAAAGGTCCATGGACGAACTGGTGGAACTTGCCAGGACGGGGGGCATCGTGGCCGCCGACACGATCATACAGAGACAGCGCGAGAAGAACCCGAAATACCTCATCGGCAAGGGCAAACTGAGCGAAATCGTGCTCCGGGCCCTGCAGTGCGGGGTGGACCTTCTCATTTTCGACCAGGAACTCAACCCGTCCCAAGTGCGCGCCATCACCGACACGACCGAATTGCGGGTGGTCGACCGCACGCAGCTCATCCTCGATATCTTCGCCCAGCGCGCCCAGAGCCGCGAAGGCAAGATCCAGGTCGAAATGGCGCAGTTGAAATACCTGCTGCCGAGGCTCGGGGTCAAAGACGACGCGCTCTCCAGGCTCACCGGCGGAATCGGAACACGCGGTCCCGGTGAAACGACCCTGGAAATCAACCGCCGGCGTACGAAAGACCGCATCTCGCAGCTCGACGACCAGCTCAAGACCTTGCGCAAACGGCGCGGCCAGCGAAGAGCCAAACGGAACAGGAAGGATATGCCGGTAATATCGATCGTCGGGTATACCAATGCGGGCAAGTCCACTCTTCTGAATACACTCACGCACAGCGCGGTTTTCGTCGAAAACAAGCTTTTCGCAACGCTCGACCCGACGAGTCGGCGGCTTCGGTTCCCGCAGGACTACGAGGTGATCGTAACGGATACGGTCGGCTTCATCAGGGACCTGCCCAAGGACCTCATGGATGCTTTTGCCGCAACGCTTGAAGAACTCCACGACGCGGACATGCTGCTGCATGTGATAGACATCAGCAACCCGCAGTTCGAAGAACATATGGCGGCGGTGGACCGGCTGCTCGCGAAACTGGAGCTGAACGACAAGCCGACCCTGATCGTCTTCAACAAGTCGGAACTCGTTCCGCTGGAATTCGTGGAACGCATGTTGAGAAGACATGGCGGAGTGGCCGTCTCAGCCCTCTCCTCACAGACGCTCGGCCCCCTCATCGCAGCCATGCAGACCATCGTGGGGGATCTTATGCAGCGCACGGGCTACAATGCCGCTGCATCCCGGGACGATACGCCGGCCGAACCGGATGTGTTCATGCTGGAAGTCTGAGGGAAACCAATCCGGGGCTTTGGATCACCACGGGGTCCGCTTCACCTCACGGAAGAATTTTGTGGGAGCGGCTTCCAGCCGCGCAGACTGTTGAAAAAGCCCCCCAATCCGTCACCCGACGAACCCCGGATCGGGTCCGGGGGCAGGCGTCGGGGTCCAGAATTGCTTGAAAACATTGGATTCCGGCTTCCGAGACTGTGTCTTAATCCAAACCACGAGAAAAAATGCAAGCAAAAGTGGGAGTAAAGCCTGGTTCCCGGCCTTCGCCCATATGCGTCAACTTAACACTTCGTGCGAATATCCGTTCCTTTATGGATCAAATCAAATCAACCGCAGAGGCGGTAGAGTAGAGAGGGAAACACAAGATGGTTAGGCCACATGCTTCCATAGTATCCTCCCTTTCGGGCGGCGTGGCAAAGAGCATGCAGGCCGTACAGCCTATGTCACCCTCCCCCTCGTGGGACCG
>JAEZXS010000229.1 GCA_023442755.1 Pseudomonadota bacterium
ATCCAGGGCTATCGCGTTCCCGCCCTTCTCGTCCATGAGGTCGACAAGGCCGACATCATCCTGACCCTGAAGTCCCAGGAAAAAAGACAGCCCAGGGACATTCGGGACGTCGAAGCACGCGGCATTCCCAGGTACGTGCTGAAAAGCAACACCGCGACGCAGATGGAAAATTTCCTCCGCTCTATATTTCCGCCCGAAAGCTTTGTCGACGATGAGGATTCAGGATTGCAGGAAGCGCAGGCGGCAGTGGAGATGGTGCGCGAGCGCGGACGCGCGGTCGAACTGTCTTCGCAGAACTCGCATGTGCGCCGCCTCCAGCACCTGCTCGCGGAGCGCTACGGGCTCAAGTCGAACAGCATCGGCAGGGAACCGAACAGGAGGGTGATCATACTTCCGGAGGAGAGTGATTTTTAGCAACATGTCGTCACCCGGCGCAGCCACTGGTCTCGCGTGAGCGGGCCAGGTTCTAAATGTGACCTACGGTTCAGAGAAGCTGCGAAGAAAAACGAACTAGAGGCTTTAGAGGTACCCAGGTCTTCTGTGGGAGCGTCCCGCTCAGGCCCAGGCGGGACCGCGATCAAGTCAACCGGGGCACAGAAAAATATGGTCAGGCTGGATTCCTCATTCCCACACTGCAGTCACGTCATGGCGTGACCAGCACTGTCGGCAGAACGACAAGGAATCCTCTAATTCGTTTTCCTCGGCGTTCTCTGCGCCTCTGCGGTAGATTTGATTTCCTTCGGACCGGCCTGGGAATTTCGAACGTTGAAATTGATGAAAATCATTGAATTTGTGTCAATCAGCCGGTTTGCATGTCGACGGACCAGACAGAATATCCGCCGCAGGAACGCGGCAGGCGAACAGGGTGAGAGGTTCGCCCTTTCTCGGCGCACTCCGCGTCCGGCGTTATCCATCCTTGGTTATCTCCTGTCTTCAGGCTATTCTATCGTAGAATATCCCTTGGGCAGCGTGCTCAGCCTATCCACATCCCGTCCGATGCCTCCCCGATGATGCTCTCAATAATGGAAGAGCCCTCAGGCGTTGCCGAAATCTCAAAGAGGGTTGTGCTGCCCTCATCGCGGATCGGTCATCGGGATGTTTTTGATTGATCAATGTTGCATGCTCAAATAACTCGCTCTGCCCTTGACGTCTCTCCAGATGAAGAATAAGATATCCATGAAGGTATCCAAGGAGACATCCATGAGGCAGAACAATACGAATTCCATTAAGACTACCGTCACTTTGCCAAAGTGGCAGGTGGCTGAATTGGACCGTTCCGTGGAGGCGGGCATCGCCAGGTCTAGGAGCGAACTTATAGCCATGGCGGTAGGGGAACTCCTGAGTGCGGCTCAGCGCCGGAAGACGCTGGAACTGATGAGGGAAGGCTACGAGAAAACGTCGGAGCGGGACCTCCAGCTTTACCGGGAGTTGGAAGGGAGTCATTCGGGTGTACCCGAATATTAAGAGAGGTGAAATCTACTGGGTGGATTTCGAACCGGTTCGAGGTTCCGAGCAGGGCAGACTTCGTCCCGCTCTCGTGATTCAAAACGATGTCGGCAACAGCTACTCGCCGGTAACCATCGTCATTCCACTCACTTCCCGCATCTCTGAGAAACCTTACCCTCAAAATGTCCTGTTCGAGGCCGGCGTCGCCGGTCTACCGAAGAATTCCGAACTCGTCACGAATCAGATCAGGGCGATAGATAAATCCCGCGTGGGGGACCGACTGGGCAGCGTTCCCTACAAACTGATGGAGGCCGTGGAGAGGGCCATCCTGCTGACACTGGGGATGGAGAGTTACACCAGGTCGTTAGAATAGGCATGGAATCCGGTTAAAGGAGGCCAGCCCTTGAAATATGAATTTGCGCATTATTCAAGAAACTAATCTTGTGGATTTTATCCCCGGCCCCCTCCCCCAAGGTCAGCGTACAGCTCTCCTTGACCTTGAAAAATTAGAGCGTGGAAAATCACAACCCTTCCGAATCACATAACGAAAGGAGGGCCTCTTCGCGGCCTACGGTCCCCTTTACGTTGACGGCCATGCGCGCCGAGCGTGGGAACGAGCACAACCTCACCCGTCACCCCGGCGAAGTCACTCATCTCCCGTGAGAGGGCCAGTGCCTAAACTAAAGAGCCTTCCGGCCTTCGCCGGAACGACGGCATTGTTATTCGTCGTATTTTGCCCTTGTCTCGCGTCCTTCTTCGCGGCTTTTGCGTGGGAAGAAAGAGGTTCCGGCCAGCCTAATCACACCGTTTGATTGGCACTCAGTATGTACCGGCAGGCCCTGCCCTTCCCTATCCGGTTCAGCATGCCGGTGTCGACCAGTTCGTTCAGCTCGCGCAAGGCCTGGCGCTCGGATATGAGCGCCAGCCGGGAGTAGTACTTGTTGGTAATGAAACCGTGCGTCTTGATGAATTCCATCGCCCGCATCTGCCGCACCTTGTACCCCGAATCGGGCATCCGCTCTCCGGGACTTATCGGCGGAATCGGCGGCAGCCCTCCAGCCCATCCCAGTTCCTGCGGGATCGGCTTTTCTTCCGGTTCCGGCACGGGAGGAGGCGGCTCTTTCGCTTCCCCCGCCTCTCTTATCTCTACGGGTAAATCCTTTTCCTGGATTTCTTTCCTGTCCGACAGAATAATTGCCCGTTCGATGACGTTTTCCAGCTCACGCACGTTTCCCGGCCACGCATAGTCTAGAATGCGCTTCATTGCGTTGGCGGAAATGCCGATCGCCTCCTGGTTATTGTCCTCCGCGTACTTCGACAGGAAATGGTTTACAAGCAGCGGGATATCGTCGGTGCGCTCATGCAATGGCGGAATGAAGACGTGGACCACGTTCAGCCGGTAGAAAAGGTCGGCCCTGAACCTTCCGTTTTCCACTTCATCTTTCAGGTTCCGGTTCGAGGCGGCCACAACACGCACGTCCACCTTCAGGGTCTGGCTGCCCCCCACCCTCTCGAACTCCATTTCCTGCAAAATGCGCAGGAGTTTGACCTGAAGGGGTGGTGATGTTTCAGTGATTTCGTCGAGAAAAAGCGTACCGCAGTGGGCAAGCTCAAACCGCCCCTTGCGCTGGCTGACCGCGCCGCTGAACGCGCCCTTCTCGTGCCCGAACAGCTCGCTCTCCAACAGAGTTTCCGGAAGCGCACCGCAGTTGACCGAGATGAAAGGCTGGTCCTTTCTCGGACTGTTGTAGTGAATAGCCCGGGCGATCAGCTCCTTGCCCGTTCCGGAGGCGCCCGTAATGAGGACTGTGGCCTTGGTTGGGGCAACTTTTTCTATCAGCTGGAAAATGCGCTGCATCTGAACGCTTTTTCCGATGATATTGCCGAAGCGGTACCTGTCCTGCAATTCGCGGGCAAACTGGCGATTTTGGCAGACCAGGTGGTAGTGATCTATCGCTTTCCGGATGGTGACCTTGAGTTCTTCGTTCTTGAAGGGCTTGAGCACATAGTCGAACGCGCCCTTCCTCATGGCCTCGACAGCTTTTTCCACGCTGCCGTAGGCGGTCATCATAATGACCGGAATATCCGGCCACTGCAGCCGTATCCGGTCCAGGAACTCCATGCCGTCTATTCCCGGCATTTTCATATCGGTTATCACGGCATCCAGGTCGTGTTCCTGGATAATGTCCAGACCGCTCTGGGCGCTGTGGGCCGTAATTACCTGGTATCCCACTTCGGAAAGCAGCGCTTCCAGTACGAGCAGATAATTTCTTTCGTCATCGACAATCAGGATTGTATCCATTTACTCCGCAGATTCCTCTTCAGGGTCACGTGCCGGCTGTCTCAACGGCAGCCTGATGATCATGGTCGTCCCCTGTCCTTCCAGGCTCGAAACCTCGATTTCGCCATTGTGGTTATCGATTATCGTCTGAACAATGGCAAGGCCAAGGCCGGTGCCTTTCTCACGCGTTGTGAAGAAGGGATTGAAGATCTTTTTCCTGACCTCCTTAGGGATGCCCGGCCCGGTATCCTGGATTTGGACTTCGATAACGCCGTCGCCGCCCTTCCCGTTGAGAATGGCGGTATCGAGAGTCAGAGTCCCTCCCTGGGGCATCGCCTGGAGAGAGTTGGCAAAGATATTTACAAACGCGCGGTAGAGCAGGTCGAAATCCGCTTCCACGACATACTCGCCGGTCTTGTACCGCCGTTCGACAGTCACGCCGAGGCGCTGAAATTCCGCGTCCAGGACATGGAGATTTCTCTCCAGGATGTCTTCCAGCCGGCAAGGGGCCGCGCGAAGGTCTTTCGGCCGGGCAAAATCCAGGAATTCCGTGAGAATGTCGTTCAGACGCGACGATTCGTCGACGATGATGGAAGAAAACATCTTGAGCTTTTCCTCTTTCATCCGTCCATTCAACAGTTCGGCAGTACTCCTTATGATGCCCAGCGGGTTTCGTATCTCATGCGAAACGCCTGCGATCATCTCTCCCAGGGCGGCTAGCCGCTCCGCATGGTGTAACTGTTCTTCAAGCTTGTATCTTTCCGAGGCGCGGGCCGATATGATGATCTCGGCCCGCCTGGCGATGAAAAGAATCGTAATGAACAGGATGCTCACGAATATGAAAAAGCTCGATGCGATGATCCACTGAAACCGGTGGATCGTCTTGTAATCCTGGGATATGTCCTGCGTAATCTCGAAAATTCCGAGAACTTTCCCGCGCCTCCAGCTGAGGGGCTTTTCCTCCCACATCGGCAGGTACGTGGTCAGCTTGGGCGCCTCGCCCTTGAACCCGAACCCCCAGAAATCGTTGTATGCGGTGAGCACCGACACAGATTCCTCTTTGAGCGCCCGGTCGAAGGCTTCGCCCACG
>JAEZXS010000304.1 GCA_023442755.1 Pseudomonadota bacterium
CTTCCGGTCAACCGGCAGTGAACCGCAAAATACCTGCATCATAAATTTGGGAAAACTTAGCGAGAAATGATGCCGAGGGACTGACAGGGCTCTTCTTTTCCTGAGAAAGCCCCTTGAGAACCTGGCATCAAATATTGGGTTTTACTATTCGGGCCAAAATGAATGGCTTCCGGAACAATGAGTGAAACTCTGCCATATAGATAAGAACTTCAAACCACGCCAACAACATGCAGGTATATAAAAACGCAAGAAAGCATGCGGCATGACGGTATAAACATCGGAAAGAGTGAGAGCGATAAATAGAGCCTCGAAAACCCTGTTATTCACTCCTGTGCTCCCTGCCCGGGAGAGCGCCGGTTATCGCGACACCCTGATCGAGACGCTTTCTATCACCTTCCTCCTGGCCACCTCCGTCTTCCATTGCACGCCCCGTGCAAACGTATATTCACCCGCGGGCCGCAGCCCGAACTCCTTTCCGGACTCGAGAATGGAGTTCGCCATGGCGTCTCCGTACCCTCTTGGACATGCCAGGAGGAACGCTCCATCAAGCCCGTTTCGCTCCAGCACGACGATCTGGCAGGGTACATGAGAAAAAGGGCCCTGGAGAAAAAACGGGGCTGTTTTCCTGAGATCGCCGATGTGCAATGAGGTCAGCTTTTCAGTAACCGAAAATATCTGCTTTCCCAGCAACGCCAGGAGGAGCTGGCCCTCCGTTATTTCCGTAAACGCCTGGCTTTCCGGAGGTTTGGGGTTCTGCCCCCGCAGGCACCACACGGATGCCTGGGTCCGGGTCATGCGATTCACGAGCATTCCGTTCTGTGCAGTGCACTTGCCCGGTTCATCCGGCACGGACATACCGAAAGGTTTGAGGCGGGAAACATCGGCATCCTGCAGGTCCCATTTCGGACAATGACTCAGGTCTATCAACCAGGGACCGCTGCCTTCGCCGTCGTATTCGAGCACCACGGTCCAATCCTGTCTGCGCTCCATCTTTGCAGGCCTCGCGGGAAGGCTGACGGGCGATTTTCGCTGGATGCCGTTCATAGTGTTTCCTCTCCTTTCCTGATCGGCCCCGGCAAGAGCCGATCCATGCGGCCCGGGTTCTAACCGGGACTACATTTTCATCCGACTGCCTTCGGGATCGTAAAACGGCATGGGAACCACACGCGCCGCGAGAAGTCTTCCCCGGCAGCCGTCTTCGTAGATGTCCAGTTTGGCGCCTTCTGCCGCATAGTGGTCTTCCACCAGGGCCATCCCCACCGGTTCGTTCAGGGTGTAGCTGAAGCGGGCCGTACAGACGTAGCCGAGAATCCGGCTGTTTACGATGGGTGAACCGTCCTCGGGAACCTTGACGTCCGTTTCGTCCATTTTGAAACCGACCAGTTTTAGACGGCCTTCCTGGTGTTCCGTCTGCTGGAGGGCCACGGTGCCGACGGTTTTGCATTCAGGCTTGGTTCGGCACCAGAGATGCCCGAGCCCGACATCATGCAGCGTGGTTCGCTGCTCGGACTCGGAACCCAGGATGATGTGCCCCTTTTCCATGCGCAGCATGCTCTGTGCGTCCAGGCCGAAGTTCCTGATTCCGAATTCCCTGCCCGCTTCCTCGAGAATGCACCACAGACTGTGCGCGTAAGAAGAGGGCACGTGCAGTTCGTAAGACAACTCTCCGACGAACCCCAACCGCATGGCACGCACCGGGATTTTCCCTATCGAAAACTCCCGGTATCCGGCAAACGGAAAGGCCTCGTTAGACACATCCGCTTCGGACACCTTTTCCAGGACCTTTCGAGCATTCGGGCCGGCAAGATTGATAACGCCGTACGCATCGGTCAGATTGACCAGGTGGAAGTTCCACCTGTCGTAGCGCGTGTGGTAGCGGATCCATTCCGCCGTTAACCCGGCCCGGGCCGTGGAAGTGGTCAGGTAATAGTCGTTTTCGGCGATCCTTGTGACCACGCCGTCGTCTATGATGCAGCCGTCTTCGTTGCACATCGCCGTATAGCGCACCTTGCCGGGCAAGACCCGGGACATGTCGCTCACATAGACGCGCTGCAGGGCGTTCAAGGCATCCGGTCCGAAAATGCGGAATTTACCGAGGCTGGACCCGTCGAGCATTCCCACATTTTTGCGCACGTTTTCCACTTCCGGCCGCAAATTCCTTTCCCCTGTAAATCGGCGCGAGCGCATCCAGGCGCCGTTCCGTTCCATGACGGCGCCGGCTGCCGCCGACTGTAGCTGATAGAGAGGAGTGCGTTTTTTCATATCACGGTTTACACCCGCGTAAGTTGCTATGAACGCAGGTACAAGGGGGGCACGAATGCTGGTCGGCCGCGCTTCGATGCTGCATTCCCCGGTAGCGGCCATGTAGAGGGGCAGGTTGTGCCCGGGCACTCCCCCCTGGCCGGGACCCGTCCCGGCGGAGGTGAATCGCTTTACAAGCTCGGGCATGTCGAATCCCAGAGCCTGCGCATGGTCGACGTTCCTTATGGTGGCGTCCGCGTCGAAGCAGATGAAGATCTTGCTGCCCTTTGAGGGCGCCATGATAAACTTCGAGCCCCGATCCGGGCCCGGCAGATCCACCCGCTCCTGTTCCGTCGCTTTCACAGCCGCGCCGATGCCGACCCCGCAATCGCCCGCGGCCCACAGGCCTGCAATTTTCCCCGATGCCTCTATTGCATCCGGATCGTTGAAACCGAGCATTCTTCCTGCCGCGTGCATTTTCTCGGGGAGCTGTCTCGGAAGGAAGAACCCGGTGTGGTTGTCGTAGCTCATTTTTGCCTGCCCAAGAGCCAGAGGGCCCCAGACAGGGGTCAGTCCGGCGGAAGCCACCAGGGTATCGCACTCGAACCGCCTTTCCCGAAAACCGGTCAGGGCGGAAAGTCTGACCCGTTTGACGGTATGGCGGCCTATTGCCTCCCCCGCAACCCATCCCCGATAAAATGGTATCCCCCGCTTCTTCATCTCAGCCACCAGGCCAGGCTTCTGGCCGTCTTCCCTGACATCGGCCACGCAGGCAATTTCCATCCCCAGGTCGGCCAGGTCTATGGCAGCCTCTATTCCGAGGTCATCGCCGATGCTGAATACCGCCCGCTTTCCCGGCAAAAGCCCCCAGGTTCGCGCAAGCCGGTGCGCGCACCCCACCTGCATGACGCCCGGCTTTTCATTGTTCTGAAAAAGCAGCGGCCGCTCGATGCACCCCGTCGCCACAACGAGGCTCTGGGCGCGGATCTCGATATAGCGTTCTTCGAAAAGATCGCTCTCTCCGCCGTGTTGAAAAGCGGTCACCAGGTTGTTGCTGTATGTCCCGAGCACAGAGGTATGCTTGAAAACGCGAATGTTCGGTGTGGCTTCGACCTGAAGGGCCAGTTCTGCAGCCCTCTCGTAGAGAGGAGTCCCGCTGCCGTTCCTGACGGTACGATGATCGAAGCACCCCCCGAGCCAGGGCCTGGCCTCCAGCAGGATCACCGACAGCCCCTCTTCGGCTCCGGCAAGCGCGGCGCTCATCCCGGCCGCTCCGCCACCCAGCACGCAGATATCGGCCCGGGGATAAATTTCATCGTGGTTGCCCGGCATCATGAAATCCTGGGTTATCGCACCGAGCCCGGCGGCCCTGCGTATGTGCTTGAGGGCACGGGGCCAGATGCGTGCCGGCTTGTGGAACGTTCTGTAGTAGAACCCTGCCGGCATGAGCCAGCTCATCTTGTCCAGGATGCCCATCATGTCGAGTTCCGGGCTCCCCAGAACGTTTTGAGCCCGGATGTGCATTCCGGATTTTGCAGGGGTTTTTTCCGCGCACACATTCGGGATTCCGTTGACGGACATCAGCGTGTTGCCGCATTCGCCTTCGAGGCTGTAGAGCCCCCTGGGGCGATGGTATTTCAGGCTCCGGCTGAATATGCGGATTCCGTTTGCGTACAGGACCCCCGCTATCGTGTCTCCGACAAACCCTGGAAAGTTTCTGCCCTGATAGGTGAGTGAGAGTGTCTGGCCGCCGATTCGCAGCGTCGGCAAATTTGTCAGCCTGCCCATCTATTC
The DNA here is from genome assembly GCA_023442755.1 of Pseudomonadota bacterium. Classification (GTDB taxonomy): domain Bacteria; phylum Desulfobacterota; class Syntrophobacteria; order Syntrophobacterales; family Syntrophobacteraceae; genus SbD1. The sequence continues at coordinate 4,036 of JAEZXS010000304.1, forward strand.
CACCTCCGGCGTTTTCATGTCCACTATGCCGGTTGCCTCCAGATTGGTGCGGGTATCCCGGTAAATAGTGAACCAGGAGCCGCAGCCATCCTTGTGGTACCACCATTCCTTCTGAACCCCGGCAACACAGTCGTTCAAATGCACATATTCGCACCAGGCTTCCGGGGTACAGTCCGCAACAGCAGGTTTCGGCCCCTTGTCCTCTCCCCCGAAGCGAAATTCGTACCCACTGCGCTTCCCACAAACAGGGCAGGTGATTGTAAGCGCCATTGCATCTCCTTTTCACGGCGGATAGACAGCCGGGAATGTCGCCGCCTCTCAGTTATCGGGTGTATATGAAACGAGAGCGGCTGTTTCACCCATCAGGCGGTGTTGCTCGAACCGATGCAGGGTAAACGGCTTGAGGATTTCCGGACGCCGGCCCGAGGCCATGTACCCGGCCATGTATTTGCCTGTGACGACCGATGACTTGAATCCGAAATATCCCCAGCCGCAGTCCATGTAGTAGCCCTCGACGGGATGGTTCCCTTCGATGATGGGCGCCATGTCGGGGGTCATGTCCGCCAGTCCGGACCAGGAACGCATGAATTTGACGCCTCTCAGGCACGGCAGCAGCTCGGACAGGGACTCGGCCTGGTGCTTTATGTAATGCGCGGTACACTGAGTGGTATAATTCGGCCAGGGATCCATGTGTGCACCGGTTGCGATTTCACCCTTCAATGTCTGATTGGCATAGCAGTGGTACATGCCGGAAGAAACAACATGGTGGAGCAGAGGCTTCAGAGGCTGGGTCACCATCGCCTGAATGGTGAGGACGCTTATGGGCAGCCGGAGCCCGAGCATCTGGAAGGCGATCGAGGCCGAATAAGCCCCTGCTGCATTCAGCACTCGCGGGGTGAAGATTCTTCCCCTGTCGGTGTCTACGGAAACCACTCGACCGCCGCTGACGCCGATGCCGGTGACTTCCGTATTCTGGTGCAGGTCGATGCTCAGCCCGGCAGCCCCCTTGGCAAGCCCCCAGACTACTGCGTCATGGCGGATTATTCCCCCGGGGGGATGATACATCCCGCCCATTATCGGGTATCGCGGACGGGCGGAGACATCCAGGGCGGGAATCAACTCCTTGCATTCTTTCCGGTCCACAAGGATGCTCTGGATTCCGTGGAACTGCGCGGAGGCGACCTGGAGCCGCATCGCCTTCAAAGCCGATTCGCTGTGCGCAAGGTTGAGATTGCCGCAGTTGTAGAACATCAGGTTGAAGTCCAGTTCCCTTGTCAGGGTTGGCCACAGTTCCAGGGCTTCCTGGTAAAGCGGCAGGTTCTCCTGCGTCCGCTGGTTGGCGCGCACTATGGCCGTGTTGCGGCCCGAGCCGCCAAAGCCGATGTAGTGTTTCTCGATCACGGCAACATCGGTCATCCCGTAGTTGCGCGCCAGGTAATAGGCGGCAGCCAATCCGTGGAGTCCTCCTCCGATGATTACCGCGTCATAGCTGGTTTTCAGGGCGCGGGGCTTTCCCCACAGCCTTTTGGATCGCCAGAACATTCCGATCCTCCGTGCATTTGCTCGAAAATTTCGGTATTGCGGGAACGAACTGTCAATGAGTACGAACGATGTCAGAAAACGGTAAGCCGTTTCAGGAAAAAGCATCTTTTCGTGGGTTCAGATGCGTCTGATTAATTAATAAACATCGACAGCTTACTATCAAGTCCGGCGCGGCCTGGGACGACTTGCAGGCAGGCCGAAAATGAAACGAATCTTGTCATTCCGGCGGATTTGACTTTTTCACACTCGAATAATATTTTTTGTTGCAAATCAAGTATCTGCACCACGCGCGCACGCCGCTCCGCAAGATAAGGCGGTCCGCGATGCTGCAATTCCCCGGTCGACGCCCGGGCTGCTCCATATCCCGCGGATGCTTTCTCATGGCTGACATGCAGTCTGCCGTCCGGCATCTTCCGCGTGAAATTTTTGTTCTCATTTTTTCTTCATTTTTTTCACAAAACCGGAAAGGGCTCACGTGTCCGAACTCCCTCATCCCCTGATACAGACGATCCAGGCGCACCAGTCGCAACTAACGCCCAAGGGAAGGCTCCTGGGACAATACATTCTCGCAAGCCCCAGGAAAGTGGTATTCATGACAATCAAGGAACTGGCAGGATATTGCCGGGTCAGCGAAGCGACGGTCGTGCGGTTCGTCAACCAGCTGGGTTTTACGGGATACAGTGAATTTCAGCAGGCTCTGCGGGATGTGGTGGATACGGAGTTGACGCTGCTCGAACGCATGGATTTAACGGATGTGGCGGCCCCGAACGGGGAGTTGTTTCGCAGGATAGTCTTCGAGGAGATGGACAACCTGAAGAAGCTGCACGAATCCCTCGACCTGACCGCGGCGGACCGGGTGGCAGACCTTCTCAGGCAGAAAAAGCAAATCTATGTGATCGGTTCGCGCCTCTCCTACACCTTTGCCTACTATTTCGGATGGTCGCTCAGTAAAATCCGCCCGGGAGTCCAGATTTTCAGGGGAAGCGACAACACGACGATCGACTGGCTCACCATCGCCCCTGCCGACAGCCTGGTGATCATGATCGCCACGTCGCGCTACCCGAACGATATGATAAAAATCGCCAAGGCCGTTCGCCGCCGGGAATTGACCCTCAGCGTCATCACGGACAGCACAGGCTGTCCGCTGATTCAGTTCGCCCATGAACCCCTTATCGCGGCCACGCGCCACATTCCCCTGATCGGAAATCTCGCCGCGCTGTCCTGCCTGCTGAATTTTCTGATCCAGCTCCTGGCTAGCAAACTGGGCGACGACACCAAGACGCACCAGGCGATACTCGAAAAGACGTACCTGGAAAACGACCTGCTGTTCAATCTGAATTCCTAGGCAATCCGCCGTTTCGTCTTTCCGGCGGAGGAGACTGTGTCATAATTCATGGCGGCTTTGATGATTCCCACTCTTCGCAGTCAAGACTCGGCAAATAACAACGACGTCATCTCGGCGAAGGCCGGGAACCAGGCTTTATTCCCACTCTTGCTTGCATTTTTTCTCGTTGTTTGGATTACGACACAGTCTCGAAGGCCGGGACTCCGGTTCAACGCAGCGTCATTGCCAGTTCCGGGCACATTTCCTGGCAGCAGAAGCAGGTGATGCATCTGGCGGGATCAACTTCGGGTACTTCCTTTTCCAGGGTCAGCGCGGAAGCGGGACAGTGTTCGACGCACCTGCCGCATGCCGTGCACAGCTGCGGGTCTGCATGCGGAAGCAGGACTGTCCGCGCATGAATCATGTTCTGCATTGCCTCGTTATGCATGATCGCCTGGCCGCCCAGGGGCGGCAGCTTGAAATCGGGGATCTTTTTCAATTGCCCGATGATTTCGATCGTCTTCATATCGTAATCGCCCAGCCCCACCTCTTTTGCCTTTTGGAGAAAACGGAGCCGTCCGGGGTCGCACCCCATCATCACTGCTACCACGGAATCCAGCGCCACGGCGTTGTCGGAGGCCAGGATAAGCCCGATGTCCCGGAGATCGGGTGATGCCGGGCCGTTGCCTTCCATTCCCATAACCGCATCCATGATGAAAAGGTCGGGAACGCGCAGGCGGAATACGTCCACCAGCATCTCGTGGAAGCGCTCCGGGCTTCCGGCGGCTTTGTGCAGCCGGGCTTTGAGGCCGCCGGGCAGAATGCCGTAGCTGTTCTTGACGGCGCCGGTGATCACCGTCAGGCCGTGAGTCTTGAATTTCGGCAGGCTGATCACGATATCCGCATCCAGGACGGCGCGCGAAACGCTCACCGATTCCATGAACTCGGCATTGAAATCCATCAACACGGAATCGTTTCCGATATTTTGATAGTAGCCCTTTGATGCTTCCATGAGACCGGTTGACGAAAAACTCTCCTCATTCGCCCCGTAGTTGAAAAGACCGGGATTATCACCCACCACGATGGAGGCGGGCCCCAGGGTCTCGACCTTTTCCACCACGGCCCGGAGAACGGCAGGATTCGTCACCACGCCGTCTTTGGCTTCCGACGAGCGGAGCACATTGGGTTTTATCAGGACTTTTCTGCCCTTGAACTCAAGCGGGAAAAGTTCGAAAGCCCTGTCCACCGCACTGCGGACGTCCTCGTAATCGGCCGGGTGTATCATAACTCTGGACATTCCTGTGTCTCCTTGGAAACGGGAAGATAAAAAAAGGGCCGCAGCAGCCCGGTTAAGCAGTGTAGCACGGAATGGAAATTATATCCCCCGGCCGCGCATTTGAAGCCGATTTTCGTTCAAGAAAGAACCGGCAACCATGAGCAAAGCAACGGAGCAGCCGGCCGGACCGGCCCGGAAATTTTCAAAACCGTTGAATTGCAGGGTTGAAAAACGTTGAACATAGGTTGATGGGGGTTGAAACAGGTTGAAAAGGTTGAAATCGAGTTCCAGAGCCGGTTTGCGGGTTCCCGGACCAAACAAGGATTTCACCGCGGAGACGCGGAAGGCGGGAAGCGTGAACGGTTCGGCTTTTCCCGGCGCGCTCCGCGTCCGGCGATAACCGTGTTTGGTCACCCTGACTCGAATATTTATTTTTCAAAGATCACTGGGGCAATTCGCCCCTATTCGAGGGGCGGGATTCCTGCCCGCAGCTCAGACTCATATCAGGTGGTTTTTTCAGGCAGGGATAGTTTTCGTTCAGCCGGCGGAAGAATTTGGGGGGCGAAGAAAACCTGTCCGCAGATGATGGTCCTTCAAAAGGCAAAATCCGCGAAAATCTGCGAGAATCCCCTAAATCTGCGGATATTTCGTCTTTCAAGCATTCCAGGCACGCACCATCGACCGCCCCTTGCTTGCCAATGATACTACGGCAGCACCCTCGTATTCGTCTGCGAAATCAGCGGACAGAATGCCTTTGTAACTTTCTTTCTGGCAGGGAAAATTTGGGAGGATGTTTTTCGAGAGAGAGGAATTTTTTAATCCCCGGCGGACCCTTTTCGGCCCGGTGGAATTTGCGTCACCTATCACGCTTCACCCTCCTCGCCGGTCCGTCGCCTGTCGTGGTCTCGAACCCGCGCATGCACGCTTTTCATGCTTCGAGATTGGCTGTAGTATGAAAAAAAGAGATGAATACCGGTTGTTTCGCAGGCAAAGGGGGAGCGTTGGAAAATCCGGGCAGGAAAGCAGCTGAAAAGACTGCAAAAATATTGGAAGCGATCAGGGAGAAACATCCCCTGGTGCACAACATTACCAACTACGTCGTAATGAACTTTACCGCCAATGTATTGCTGGCCCTGGGGGCATCTCCCGTCATGGCGCATGCCGTGGAAGAGATGGAGGAAATGGTCGGGCTCGCAGGCGCGCTCGTGATCAACATAGGGACCCTGTCGGCCCCCTGGGTGGATGGGATGCAAAAGGCCGCCGAAGCCGCCCGGAAGATGTCCATCCCCATCGTGCTCGACCCGGTGGGAGCGGGCGCGACCCGGTTCCGAACGGAAACCGCCCGGCGCCTGATACGTGAAGGCATATCGGTTCTGCGCGGGAACGCCTCGGAAGTCCTTGCCGTAGCCGGAGCGGGCGCGGCCACAAAAGGAGTGGATTCCGTCCACGGTACGGAAGCCGCAGGGTCAGTCGCCCGCGAATTGGCTTCCAATCACCGGATGATCGTTGCCGTAACCGGCGCCGAAGATTTCGTAACGGACGGCACGCGAGCGGCGCGGATCGCAAACGGGGACCCGCTGATGGGCAGGATCACTGGCACGGGTTGTGCTGCAAGCGCGATAACCGGGGCTTTCTGTGCGGTCGAAAAAGACGTGTTTGCCTCTGCTGTGGGGGCGCTCACGGTCTTCGGCATTGCAGGGGAGATCGCTGCCGTAACGCACCCGGGGCCGGGAAGCTTTCAGCCGCTCCTGCTCGACAAGCTGGACGCGCTTGACTGCACCACCATTCAAAACCGGGCGAAGATCACTCTCCTATGAAAAAACCGCGAATCGATTACGCATTGTACCTGGTGACAGACAGGCCTCTTGCTGGAAGCCGCGCCCTGGAGGACATCGTCCGCGAGAGTATCCGGGGTGGAGTAACCGTCGTCCAGCTTCGTGAGAAGCATGCTGCGACGGGCGAGTTCATCAGGCTGGCCATGGCCCTCAGGCAGGTTGCCTCCGAGTTCAACGTGCCGCTCATCATAAACGATCGCGTGGATGTCGCCCTGGCCTGTGAAGCCGATGGGGTCCATCTCGGGCAGGAGGATATGAGCTGCAGCACGGCCCGCCGTATCGTCGGGAACAAAATGATCATAGGCGTTTCGGTGAGCACGCGCGAGGAGGCACGGCAGGCCGAAGACGAAGGTGCGGATTATCTCGGGGCCGGGCCCGTGTTCGCCACTCCCACCAAGGCCGACGCCTCCCCGCCGACCGGGTTGGCGGGGCTGAGGGAAATCCGCCGGGCCACCCGCATACCCCTGGTTGCGATTGGAGGCATCAATTCAGGCAATGCCGCCGACATGGTCGGCCATGGCGCGGACGGGATAGCGGTGGTCTCGGCCATAATCTCGAGCCCGGACCCCGGACGGGCCGCCCGGGAACTTCGCGACGCAGTCAGGACCGCAGGGTGCGGAAAACCATACGGTGAAAACCGCAAGGATTCGCTATTGCCTGGCGTCACCCCGACAAACCCCGGATCGGTCTAGGGCGGGTCCAGAAGTGCTTGAAAAAACTGGATTCCGGCTTGCGCCGGAATGACGATCACGATGATTTTAGAGTTTGTCATCATTTTGCGCGGCTGCAGCCGCTCCCACCAGGATATTTTTCCGGACCGGAGCTGATAGTATCACGTTGAATCAGCTTGCCTTGCGCTCCAGCACTGTTCTGTATTCGATCAAATCCTCGACCGATACCACCGGGAAGCCGCATTGATTCGCGAACGCAATAATTTCCGGCAGGCGCGCCATCGTCCCGTCCGCGTTCGTCAACTCGCACAGGACGCCGCAGGGTTTGAGGCCGGCAAGGCGCATGAGATCCACCGTCGCCTCGGTGTGCCCCGGACGCTCCAGCACACCGCCCGGTCGCGCGCGGAGCGGGAAAACATGACCCGGCCTGTTGACATCGCCGGGCCCGGCGCCATCCGCTATGGCCGCCCTGACCGTCGTCAGCCTGTCCGCTGCGGATACCCCGGTCGTGACCCCTTTTGCCGCCTCGATCGAAACGGTGAAGGCCGTCTGGTACCTGCTCGAATTGTTCTCCGTCATCATCGGCAGGGCCAGCTGCCGGACCTTCTCCTCGGTCAGGCACAGGCAGACTATACCGCTGCATTCGCGGATGAGCATGGCCATCTGGGCTCGATCGAGGAACTCCGCGGAAAAAATCAGGTCCCCTTCGTTTTCCCGCTGCTCGTCGTCTACCACCAGTACGCCTCTTCCCCGGCGCAGGCTCTCCAACGCGCGTTCCACTCTTTCGTGTGTATTTCCGAATTGCGACAATAGATTCTGATTCATGGCAACCCTCGGGTTTTTAGAAAAAAATCAACCAGAATCAGGGCAAAAGGCAGACGGGCTGCTTGCGCAGGCGGGACCTCACAATACGCGGTGCCTGTGGTGGGGCCGGCTCGTCTTATCCTCTTCCATCCGGACTCTTACCGTCGGCCCTGGCCTCGCACCAGGTCTGCTGACCTCCCCTCGCCACATCGGAAAGAGGAGCGCTCGCGGGCTCCCCGGGAAACCGGGATACCGCCGGTGGGGAATTCCACCCCGCCCTGAGAATAAGTAACGGTCAGTATACAGTTTTTCAGGCTCGTGGCAATACCGATGATATGCATCCATAATCGTTGATAAAGATTGGTTATTATGGTCTGATTAGGGGTTGAAACAAAATCGATGCATGAAGAGGGGTATGCAGTGAACGAAAGGCGAAGACTGCCGGCGGAATGGGAAGAGCAGGACGGCGTGCTGATGGCTTGGCCGCATGCGGCAACCGATTGGGCCCCGTGCCTGGATGCGGTGCAGAATGTCGTTATCGACATAGCAAAAGAAATCACCCGTTTCGAACGGCTTGTAATGGCGGCCCCGGACATCGAGGAAGCCGGGCGCGCCCTCGGCGAGGCGGGAGTGCTCATGGATCGGGTAAAACTCTGCACCGTCGAAACCAACGACACCTGGGCCAGGGATTTCGGCCCGATCACCATCTTTAACGGCAGGAGCCCCGTGATCCTGGATTTCGGCTTCAACGGATGGGGGCTCAAGTTCCCCGCCAACCTGGATAACCGGATCACGCGAAATCTTTCCCGTTGCGGCGCATTTGGAACGACGCCCCTGGAGACGGTGGGCTTTGTACTGGAAGGCGGGAGCATCGAGAGCGACGGAAAGGGAACCATCCTAACCACCTCACAGTGTCTCCTGAGTCCCAACCGGAACCCGCACCTGACTCGAAACGGCATCGAGGAAGTTCTGACAAAGCAACTGGGGGCAGAGCAGGTACTCTGGCTGGAAAACGGCCTGCTGGCCGGCGACGACACCGATGCCCATATCGACACCTTGGCGCGGTTCTGCCCCGATGACACCATCGTCTACACGTCATGCGACGATGCCGCAGATGAACACTTCGGCCCGCTCGGGGCAATGGCCGAGGAACTGAAATCCCTCCGCACGCCGGACGGCAGAGCCTACCGGCTGATCCCCCTGCCCTGGCCCGAAGAATGCCGGGATGAAAACGGCCGCAGAATTCCGGCAACCTATGCGAACTTTCTAATCGTAAACGGAGCGGTGCTCGTGCCCACCTACGGAACCGGAAAAGACCACCGGGCAATGGACGCGATCGGCCAGGCTTTTCCCGGATGCAGAATTGCCGGGATTTACTGCAGGCCGCTTCTCACCGGCAGCGGTTCGCTACACTGCATCACCATGCAATTGCCGAAGGGAGTCCTGGGATGAATAAACTGACTGTAGGGCTGGTGCAGCAGAGTTGTTCGGCAGACCGCGAGGCCAACCTGGAAAAGAGCATGGCCGCAATCAGGCAAGCCGCCTCGCAAAAAGCGGAGTTGATCGTCCTCCAGGAGCTTCACCTTGGGCCCTATTTCTGCCAGACGGAAGACCCCGCATGCTTCGACCTGGCCGAACCGATCCCCGGCCCGGCCACGGAATCGCTCGGTGCACTCGCCGGAGAACTGAAGGTGGTGCTCGTGGCCTCCATTTTCGAGAAGAGATCCGCCGGCCTGTACCACAACACCGCCGTCGTGATCGAAAAAGACGGCTCCATCGCGGGAAAATACCGGAAAATGCACATCCCGGACGATCCCGGCTACTACGAGAAGTACTATTTCACTCCGGGCGACCTGGGGTTCAACCCTGTTGCCACCTCAGTCGGGAAAATCGGAGTGCTGGTCTGCTGGGACCAGTGGTACCCGGAAGCCGCCCGGCTGATGACCCTTTCCGGGGCGCAGATGCTCGTATATCCCACGGCTATCGGCTGGGGAACCGACGAATCCGAACAGGATAGGAAACTAATGCTGGATGCATGGATCACGATTCAGCGTTCCCATGCCATAGCAAACGGACTGCCGGTGATCAGCGCCAACCGGGTCGGGTTCGAACCGATGCCGGGAAGATCCGGCCAGGGCCAGATTTTTTGGGGAAACAGTTTCATCGCAGGTCCCCAGGGAGAATTCCTTGCCAGGGCCGGCCATGACCGCGAGGAGGTCCTGACGGCTGAAATCGACCTGGCAAGAACCGAAACAGTCCGCCGCGGCTGGCCATTCTTGCGGGATCGCCGCATCGACGCCTATTCCGACCTGCTGCGCCGCTTTCGAGATCAATAATCGACGGCAGAAGTGATAAAAGAAACTTGAACAAAAATCCCCGCCGCAGCGGGGATTTTTGTTCAACCTCAATCGAGCGCAGAATATCATCAGGACATTCCGAGATTATCGCAGCATCGCGTTAGAAGATCCTCTATCTCTTCAGGGGTCAGTTCCTTTTTTTCCTTTTGTTCGTCTTCCTTCATTTCTATTGTCGTGTGATCCATGACTGAACTCCTATGAGGACAACTTCTATGAGAGAATCACTCTCCTGTCCAGGTCCGAAGGTAACGCTCTGTCTTCCCTGTGTCAAATGCGCGCTCTTCCAGCAGGAATCATATGAGTTGTAATTGATCTCCCCATTCGGGTCATCAGCATGAGGAAATGTTTGCATTGATCTTATCCGCAGATCCAAATCGATAATTTTCCGCACATCATAAAAAAATCTTTAAATTTCTATTCTCTTTTTGCCGATTTCATCTGTTGGGGATATTTGGATCGCAGTGCACGAAATGCCTGATCGAGGTCGGCTAATGGAAGCACATTCAGATGAATACATATTCATACGGAGACTTATTCTGTTCTGCATCCTGATTGGAGGGTGCATCGCTGTTCTCAGTCTTCTCACGAATGGACCGGCTGAAGATCCTCAGAAGAGCAAATCGAGCGGCAAAGTCGACCTGCATGCCGACGTGGCCTTCCGGGACCGGTTTCTGTCCGTTCGCAACGGGGACAACTTCGACTGGGAAAATGTCGACATCGAGGTGACGTCCACATTCGTACCGGAATTCAAAATAAGCCTGGGGTCGTTACGTGCGGGCAGCACGGTCTCTCTCGCGTATTCCGACTTTACCGGGAAGAACGGCGCAACACTCGACCCGGCAAAGCTGAAATCGAGAAAAGTAACGATCTGGTCTACCACCAGCAAAGGGAAGGGCCTCTGGTACGGCGAACTGTAAGGGAATTTCCCCTACCTTGGCAGGCGGGCTGAAGCGAAACGAACGTCACTCGTAGCGGGAGCGGCACAATGAATCCGGTTCCAGCGATTCAGGCGAATTCACCAAAGGAAGTAACTCGTCGAGTAATGTGCGGGAAGTACAATCAATGCCTGTGCACAGCGATGAAATCGGCCTGGCAGGGCTTTACCTGCAGGGAATGCCGGGATTACGAATTGGAGGGAGGAGGAGATCCGTCCTACTGGGACGTTCAAAACTGGAGGGCAGCAGAAATCCTGGTGCAGATCATTACCG
>JAEZXS010000020.1 GCA_023442755.1 Pseudomonadota bacterium
CTTCCGGGCGGCTTCCTGCTGGGCTTCCTTTTTGCTCTTGCCGGCCCCGTGGGCGAGCACCTGCTCGCCGATTGCGACCCGCATGTAGAAGGTCTTGTTGTGATCAGGGCCCTCTTCCGATTCCAGAAAATAGTTGGGCGTGAGCTTGAGGCGAGCTTGAGTGATCTCCTGGAGCTGGGTTTTAAAGTCTTTGTCCAGCGCGGAAAGGAGGTACTCTTCTTCCCTGTTTTCCAGGTAGGCATGGAACATTTTCTGGACGAGTTGCACCGCAGAGTCGAGCCCCCCGTCGAGGTAGACGGCGGCAAGCATCGCTTCGAGGGCGTTCGCGAGAAGCGATGCTTTCTGACGTCCGCCCGAGAGTTCCTCGCCCCGCCCTAGAAGCAGGTAATCCCCGAGATTGATTCCGGTGGCGATCTGTGCGAGTTCGCGTTCGTTCACTATGGAGGAGCGCAGGCGGGACAGGTCGCCTTCGTCGTAATCCGGGAAGAGTTCCAGGAGCAGATGGCTGATGGCCAGCCCGAGGACGGAATCTCCCAGGAATTCGAGGGTCTCGTTATCCACCGAGACTTCCGGATTCTCATAGGAATAGGAACGGTGGACCAGCGCGCGGAAGAGAAGGTCCTGATTCCGGAACCGGTATCCAAGTTGTTCCTGCAGTTTTTCAAGATCAATTGCTTGCGGCATAAGTATATGATAGTGATTAAAGGTTAGGTGGACGACCGGTCCGGATCGGAACACAAGATTTTCCGGTCCGGTATATACCGTACCTGCGGATGTAAATATACACCATTTAACCGCCTTGAGTACATGATGACTCGTACGGGATGGATTCGATAGAAGATGCTCACCTGGTTCAACGCTCCGAAGCCCAAGTATACCAGATTTCTCCTCTTGGACCGCGATGGAATTCTTAACCGGAACAGCCCCGAGTACGTCAAGAGTTTTCAGGAGTATCATTTCTTCCCCGATGCCCTGGAGGCACTGCGGTTGCTGAACGCGAAAGGGATAGAAGTAATACTGGTGAGCAACCAGTCGGGACTGCACCGCGGGTTGATAAGCTGGGCCGATTTTTGGGGCATGCATGAGGGAATGCTTTACGAAATCGAGAGGAACGGCGGGAGAATCCTTGCGACGTTTTACTGTCCTCACCACCCGGACGAACGGTGCGCGTGCAGGAAACCTTCGCCCCACATGCTTCTTGCAGCGTGCAATCATTTCGGTGTAAGAATTCAGGATACCTTTTTCCTGGGCGACCACGAAACGGATATCCAGGCGGCCCGCAATGCCGGATGCCCGGGAATTCGGGTATGCCGCGAAAATGAAGAAGGTGATCTGATAAATTGCAGAGGGAAGGGTTTGGAACCGGTATTTTCGAGCTTGCTCGAAGCTGTCTTGAGCTTGTATGGGTGGACCAGTTGAATCCCGGCGCCGCGCGCTGTTGCCTGACGCTGTTCTTTTTCTCGTTCGTCCTGGACTGATTTGCCACTCTAGAAGGGATAGAAGAATGTCTAAACTTTCCGAAAATAAATATGCACCTTTGCTGCAGAAAAAGATGACTCCGGAGAGCTATCGGAAGCTCGTTGCATTGGAGAATCCGAAGCTTTTCGAGTTCGTGGGAGAATATACCGAACTCTGCGAACCCGATTCGGTTTACATGTGCGACGACAGCGATGCCGATGCCGAATACATCAGAACCCGGGCCCTCGAACTCAAGGAGGAGAAGAAGCTGGCCAAGGATGGGCACACGATCCATTATGACGGCTTCAACGATCAGGGCAGAGCCCCCGGAGCAACGAAGAATCTCGTCGGGAAGGACCTTCTTCCCCTGATGGGGCCGGCCCTCAACGCAAAAGATCGGGATGAGGGCCTTGTCGAGGTCCGCGGGATCATGAAAGGGATCATGAAAGGCAAACAGGCCGTTGTAAAGCTGAGCTGCGAAGGTCCCACGCACAGCCCTTTCTCGATAGCCTGCGCCCAGATGAGCGATTCCTTCTATGTCTGTCACTCCGAAGAGCTGCTCTACAGGAGAGGCTACGAGCATTTCCGCACGATGCAGCAAAAAGACAAGTTCTTCCGCTTCGTGCACAGCGCAGGGCGCCTCGACGAGAACGGGAACTCCATCGATCTCGAAAAGCGCCGCATCTACCAGGACCTTGAAGATTTCATCGTCTTCTCCGCCAACAATCAGTATGCGGGAAACAGCGTCGGCCTCAAGAAGCACGCCATGCGCCTTGCAATCAAGCTCTCCGGAATGGAGGGGTGGCTTTGCGAGCACATGTTCGTCATGTCGGTTCAGAATGAAAAGAAGGGGCGCAAAACGCATTTTTGCGGGGCTTTCCCCTCAGCCTGCGGCAAGACTTCCACGGCAATGCTGCCCGGCGAAAGAATCATCGGAGACGATATAGCCTATTTTCGGAATATAGATGGCGAGTTCCGCGCGGTAAACGTGGAGAACGGAATCTTTGGTATCATCAAGGACGTCAATGCCGAGGACGATCCGGTGATTTTCAAGACCCTGCAGACCCCCGGGCTCGAGATAATTTTTTCCAACGTGCTGACCGGACCGGACAACGAACCGTACTGGCTGGGCATGGGGGTGAAAACACCGGATAAGGGGCGGAATTTTTCGGGCGAATGGAGCGAGGGAAAACGCGACAAAGACGGGAATCCCATTCCCTTTGCCCACAGCAACGCCCGCTACACCATGAGGCTGGGATATCTCGAGAATATCGATCTCGCCTACAACGACCGTGAGGGCGTCCCGGTGCAGGGCATCATCTACGGCGGCCGCGACAGCGACACCAGTGTCCCCATCGAGGAATCGTCTGACTGGGAAAGCGGCATCATCGTCAAGGCGTGCACCCTGGAGTCCGAGACGACTTCGGCAACGATCGGCAAAGAGGGTGTCCTTGCACCCCAGCCGATGGCAAACCTGGATTTCATCAGCTACCCGATCGGCCAATACATCGCAAACAACATCAAGTTCGGTAAAAGCGTCAAGCAGGTGCCGCGCATCTACGCGGTAAATTACTTTCTGCGCGGCGACAAGGGACAGTTCCTGACGAGCAAGCTTGCGAAGAAAGTCTGGCTGCACTGGGCGGAGCGCCGCATTCACGGTGATGCCGAGGCCTACAGGACTCCTCTGGGGCTCATTCCAATGTATGACGATCTGAAGGAGATGTTTCGGGATCTGCTCCAGGAAGATTTCTCGAAAGAATTGTACGAGGAACTCTTCAAGTTCCGGGTGGATGCCTGGATCGCCAAGATCACGCGGGCAATCGCCTTCTACAAGAAAACCGCACCGGACTGTCCCGAAAAATATTACGGCGTGTGGCAGGCGACGATCGACCTGCTCAAGGGGGTAAAGGAAAAGTACGGTCCCTTTATCCGGCCGGGAGACTACCTGAGATAGTTCCAACACGCGATCTTCCGCTCCATACCGGCAAGTGCGCTGCCGGAGGGCGGGAGTCGCTGCAAGATGCATGAAAGCCCCGCACCGCGTGGGGGCATGAAGTGAAATGAGGCGCCCCGGCGATAAGCCGGGGCAGAGTTTTTTCACTGGTTATGGGTTTGACTTTTCGACAGGATGCCGAATGTTTTTCCCGCCCTTTCTTTTGTTTTTTATTTTCGTTTTTGTTTTTCTTCTGCTTCTGGCCTTCGGGCTGATACAGTTCGGGCTTTTCTCCTGGGCCTTTTCCCGGATCGGAATTCCCCCCGAGTACCTCTTCTCGCTCCTGTTTCTCTGTATCGTCGGAAGCATGATCAATATTCCGATCCGCAGAATCCGCCTCGATGAGGAAATGGACGACTGGCGGGTCGTATCCTTTTTCGGAATGCGGTTTCGGCCGCCGCGCATCGGGCGCCCAAACGAGATGGTGATCGCAATAAACCTGGGGGGAGCCGTCATCCCTGCTCTGATTTCTCTATATCTGCTCGTGAACTCTGTGCATCCGATCCGGATGCTTCTCGCACTGGCTGCGGTGACCTACGTCGTCTATAAAGTTGCCCGTCCGGTGCCCGGCGTCGGTATTGCGATCCCAATGTTCATCCCTCCCATTGTCGCCGCGATAGCGGCAATGATATTCAATTTCGAATGGGCGGCGCCGACAGCCTACATGGCGGGCACCCTCGGGACTCTGATCGGGGCGGATATACTCCACCTCGACAAGCTGAGTCGACTGCGGGCCCCCGTTGCCTCCATCGGCGGGGCCGGAACTTTCGACGGAATATTTCTCACGGGGATCCTTGCCGTGTTGCTCGCACCCGTTGGCAGTTGATCCGGTTCTTGCTTCCATGCCCCATGCCTGATAAATACGGTTTTACCGTTCCAATACGAACTTACAACTCAGACGAGGTAAATGTATGTCGAGCCAGGTATTTTATACCAGTTTGCGGGTGGCGCACGGCCAGAGCCTTCTGACGAAAATCCGGGAACTGGCGAAAGCCGCCGGACTTCCGAAAGTGGTGAAGAAGCACGGTCTTACCGCAATAAAGATCCATTTCGGGGAGAAAGGCAACAC
>JAEZXS010000022.1 GCA_023442755.1 Pseudomonadota bacterium
TTATCTGCTGCCATGGTTTTTTGAGGAAGAGGTTGAAAAGAAGTAGGAGGGTATGGAACTGGGAACGGACATCGCAGAAGCTGTGCTGGATTCGGTCCAGGCCGGGATTGTGGCTATCGATTGCCAGGCAATGATAACCCGAGTCAACCATTTCGCCGAAGTCCTTTTCGAATTCAGGCGTGCGGAGGTGGTCGGAAAACCCTTACACGCCGTGATAGCCGGGTCTACTTTGGCCGAGGTGCTTGATAAGGGTAAACAGGCCGGGCCATTCTCACAACACCGGAATGGAATGCACCTGCTGGTGGAACACCGTCCTTTATTCAACCCGGACGGTAAAATCAGCGGCGCATTAGGTGTGTACACCGATGCAACGGAAGATAAGCTGAAACAAAAGCTCATGGAGGCGCTCCAGCAGGGAAGGGAACTCGATGCAATTCTCGATCACTCCCATGACGGAATCTGGATAATGGATGGAAAAGGCATCACTCTGCGTGTGAGCAAATCATGGGAGGATTTTTCCGGGATCAAACGGGAGGAAGTCATCGGGAGGGCAGTTCATGACATAGTGGCTGAAGGCATTTATACGGATTCCGCAGCTATTCATGTTATCCAAAGAGGCCAACCGGTAACGATCATTTATCGAACCAGGACCCAAAAAGCGGCCCTGGTTACGGCGAGTCCTGTTTTTGGTCCCGATGGAAAAATCTGGCGCATCGTATCGAATGTTCGTGACATAACGGAACTGGATCGCATCAGAACGGAGCTGGAGAAAAGCAAGGCAAGCAGCCGTCGATTCAGGGAAGAGCTGAAAATCCTGCGCCAACAGGCAGAGCAGAAAGGGGTTGTCGCGCGCAGCCCGGGGATGAGGGAGGTCCTGGAGACTGCTACTCAG
The DNA here is from genome assembly GCA_023442755.1 of Pseudomonadota bacterium. Classification (GTDB taxonomy): domain Bacteria; phylum Desulfobacterota; class Syntrophobacteria; order Syntrophobacterales; family Syntrophobacteraceae; genus SbD1. The sequence continues at coordinate 893 of JAEZXS010000022.1, forward strand.
ATTGCGGGTTCCGAAGCAACGGTTCTGATTTCCGGCGAAACCGGCGTGGGCAAAGATGTTGTCGCCCGGTTCATCCACAACCTCAGTTCACGCAATGGCACGTTTATCAGGGTGAACTGCGGCGCAATCCCCGAGTCCCTGATGGAATCCGAGCTTTTTGGTTACGAGGAAGGTTCGTTTACCGGAGCTCGATCGAAGGGTAAGCCCGGATTGTTCGAACTGGCCCAGGGGGGAACCATGTTCCTGGACGAAGTGGGAGAGTTGCCCCTCCCCATGCAGGCAAAGCTCCTGCATGCCCTGCAGGACAGGACCATTATGCGGGTTGGCGGGGTGCTGCCGATAAAACTGAATGTGAGGGTCATCGCGGCAACCAACCGGGATTTAAAGCAAATGGCAGGGGAAGGAACGTTTCGCCAGGATCTCTACTATCGTTTGAACGTCATTCCTCTTCATGTACCGCCTTTGCGGGAGAGGACGGACGACATTCTCCCGCTCACGATGCATTTCCTTGATAAACACAATCAAAAACATAAAACCAAAAGGGATATGACCCCGAGGGCCCTGGAACTCCTAATGGAGCATACGTGGCCGGGCAATATCCGTGAACTGGAAAATACGATCGAACGACTGGTCCTGGTCAGCCAGGGAGATACGATCGATGTTCAAAGCCTGCAAACCTTGATCAAGAAAGATGGTGCACCGCCGCTCAGAGATTTTTGCATCTCCCCCAATGGTTCCCTCAAGGATGCCAGGGAGGAACTCGAAAAATCCATGCTGAGCTGGGCTCTCAAGCGGTTCGGCAGCACCCGGAAGGCTGCTGCTGCCTTGGGGGTAACCCAACCGACCGTTGTAAGGCTCGCGCAAAAATATGGAATCAAAAGAGTGGATTTGCAGTAAAGCCTGCAAGAGGCGATGTTTATCCACCTTCGTCAAACACGCTCAATGGTTGAAGCTTATGAAGGAGATGGTCATGGTTACAGCAAAAGCGGTGAAGGATTATTCTCAAACCGGCAAAGAGATTGCAGCTGAAAACGGCCTCATTCTGGAAGAAAGCGGCGTGGTGCTGGTGAACCTGATCGGTGAGCCCGGAGTAGGCAAGACGACCATCGTGGAAAAGATTCTTCCGTTGCTGAGCGGCAAACTCAGCATCGCAGTGATCGAGGGGGATGCCGATCAGATTCGCTGTGATACAAGTCTCGAAGACTTCGGGGGCGAAAGTGTCTTTATCGAATCCGGCCGAACGCTTAATCCGGACGCTTACATGATTAACAAGGCCCTGCGGCAGCTGCCTCTCGAGAACCTGGACCTTGTAATAGTGGAGACCGTTCTTGATCCCGCCTGCCCCGAGGAACCAGAGCTTGGCGCCAATCTGAATATCGTTGTCAGCAGTGTATCCGGGACCACGAACTACCCGGACAGGTACCCAAAAATATTGGAGAATGCATCTGTTGCGCTGATCAATAAAACCGACCTGTTGCCTCATGGGCAGTTCAGTCTTGGTGCTTTTATCGAACAACTGGTCTCCATAAACGAGACATTGAAAATATTCCCCATTTCCGCCCTGAAAGGTGAAGGCCTCGAAGAACTGAGTATCTCACTGGGACGGATGGTTTGGAAGAAAAGGAGAAACCTGGCGGCCTGATCAGGTTTCCTTACCGGCCAGGCCGGTGTCCGCCAATCTTCCGCTGTACTCGACATTTCGCAAATTGGAGGGTTCCTTGCGCCGAATATTAACAGCAATTTGTGTTGTACTTACGCTTTCGGCTCTTCCCGGCACAACTTACCCGATGTCGACCGTTCGCTATCAAGGCTCGCCGGCAATAGGCAAGTTCATCCAAACCGCCAACAGCGTATATGGCAAGTGCTTCTTCACCTCGAACGTACTCACCAAAAGCAAGGGAGGCGAGGAATGCATATTCAACGGCAGTTGCGACATAGGAGGAGTGGCAAACGAACTCAAGCCGGACATTCTGGAGAAGGGCGGGAAAGCTGTTTTGATCGGAAAAGACGGGGTAGTTGTTCTCGTCCATAAGGACAACCCCAAAGATAGCCTTTCACTGGAGGAGCTAAAAAGGATCTTTTCGGGCGAGATAACCAATTGGAAAGCACTGGGGGGACCGGACGAACCGATTCAGCCGGTCGTCACCTCTCCTATTTCAGCAACACACGAGCTTTTCAAGAGGATAGTAATGGAGGGGCTCGATTTCAAAGCCAAGATACTGGAACCTGACCCCACGATCCTGCTCTACGTTTCCAGGAACAGAGGCGCAATAGGAATCACGAGTTTTTTCCTCATGGATAAGGCGCAGGGTGTGAAAGCGGTGAAGCCCGGAGGCAGGGAGGCCGCGGTCTCAAACCCTGCATACCCGCTTTTGAGGCCGCTCTACATCATCACCAGGGAGTCCCCCTCCCCGGAGGTAAAGCAATTCGTGGACTGGGCAGTGTCAGAGGAAGGGCAGGCTTACCTGAAGATGCATTTCATCGGCATAAAATAACGCGCAGAGAGGGGCGGCAGTGCAGGGTTTAAGGCGCCGCATAAAACCCGCGCATCGCGGACTTTCCGAGCGCCGCCCCGATTCCCTGCAGCCCGCCTCCCTCCGCGTCCGATGGTATCCGTCTTTGGTTACCCTGATTCGAATATTTATTTTTCAAAGATCCCCGGGGCAATTCGCCCCTGATTCGAGGGGCGGTGGGCCCGCCACCGAGATTCCTGCCCGCGGCTCAGACTCATATCAGGTAGTTTTTTCAGGCAGGGATAGTTTTCGTTCAGCCGGCGGAAGAATTTTTGGGGGGCGAAGAAAACCTGTCCACAGATGATGGTCCTTCAAAAGGCAAAATCCGCGAAAATCTGCGAGAATCCCCGAAATCTGCGGATATTTCGTTTTTCAAGCATTCCAGGCACGCACCATGGACCGTCCCTTGCTCGCCAACGATACTACGGTACATATCTTTCCGGCAGCACCTCTCGTA
>JAEZXS010000037.1 GCA_023442755.1 Pseudomonadota bacterium
GTCCCCGGAGTAGCTGTTCTCGATGAAGTACATCAACGGGAATTCCGGCTTCTGGAACACCTCGGTTTCCCAGAACGGGTAATCGGAAGCGAGTGCGGCATGCTCGGTGCTCCCGCGGAGCATGGACTGAAAGACGAACAGGTCCCCTGCGACATAATCGTGAATGAGATCGAGCGCCAGGAGCGGATGGCGAAGATGGTAGAAAACGCCCATGAAAAACACCAGGTCGAACCGCTCGCCGATCCCTGCGACTTCATAGACCGACATCTGCCGGAATTCTATGTCCAGCCCCTGCACCTGGGCAGCAAACCTGGCCTGGTCGAGATAGGCTTTGTCAGAGTCAATGCCGACGACCCGGCCGGCCCCGCGCTTTTTCATTTCGATCGAATAGAACCCTCCGTTGCACCCGATATCCAGTACGGTCTTTCCCGTGAGATCCGCCGGGATAGCATGGGCAAAGCGCTTCCACTTCGCGGAAGGGTAATCGCCGAGGAAATGGTTGGGGGCCGTCTTTATCCCGTACAGGTCGATGTTGTGAAACCACTCCCCGAGCTCGTTCACTTTCCGGCGTATCTCATCTTCCGTGAACCTGCACGAGGCTGTTTCAACACTTCCGCTCATGTTTCTCCTCTTAAAGTAAAGGACATGAAGACGTGGGGACCGCTGCCCCGACACCCACTATGGATCAAATCAAATCAACCGCAGAGGCGCTGAGAACGCGGAGGAAAAACGAAAAGTACAAATTCAGCGGTTCGCAATGACTTCTCCATTTAGCTGGCTCTGCGGTCTCTGCCTTTTTCGCTGTGCAGATACTGAGGCCGCAGAGAGGTGCAGGGAGCGCAGGGCATTTATGCCCGATTTTGGAAAGCCTCATGCGTGTTTCTCGGCGTCCTCTGCGTCTCTGCGGTGAGATCTTTTTGTCTTACCCCTACCAATTCTCAACAGTTGCTAAGTTGACGGCCGTGCGCGTGCCGCGGGATCCGGATTCCATGCCGGCGGAATCGAGCGATCGGCCAATATGCGTATGGCTTCGCGATAGCCGTTGAGAGTACCCACGTCGACGTAGGCTTCGCCGGTGCAGACCGCCGTTGCATGGCCGCCGCGCGAGAGCCACGCATTCACGAGGGTTCCGATGTATTCGTCCCCGCGTCCTTCCTCCTTCCAAATCCGGTGCAGTTCGTGGAGCACCCGGCCGGGAAACTGGAAGGCGCCCCAGATCCAGTTTGATTCCGCCTCCGGGCTTTTCACCTGGATCTTTTTCACGCGGTGTTCCGAATCGAAGACGACCGCATCGAAGAATTCCGGTTTTTCGACCGGAAAACAGAGAAAGGAGAGTACGTCCCGGTCGAGGGCGAGAAGAGCGTCTTCGGGATACCAGACGGTGTCGGGCAGGCCGACGATGACCGATTCTTCCGGGCCGATCAGCGGGAGCGCCTGGAAGATGGCGTCGCACAACCCGGCCGGATTTGGCTGGACGACATAGCAGATACGGGCCGGCCCGATCCTGCCGCCGAAATACTCCAGGATGTCCGATTTTCCGGGCGAGATGATGAAGCAGAGCTTATCCACTCCGGCCAGCAGCATGCGGTCCACCAAGTACTCGCCCACCGCCTTCGGCCGCTCCACCCCGCCTTCTATCCTGCTGCCTACCGGCAGCAATTCCTTGGAAAAGGCGAGCGGCTGAATTCTGCTCCCGGCGCCCGCCGCCGGTATGATGCCCCACATGCTTTCCTCCTTGAACTCACAGGATGCCCCCGTTCAAACCCGGTTGGAGCGCCCGATGGAAGAGCTGCTCCAGCTGAACGGCCCGTCTATCCGCCGTGTGTTCTTCGAGCGTGCGCTCGCGGGCTGCACGGGCAATCCGGGAAAGCTCCTCACGGGGCATCATGATGGATTCCACGGCATCTTTCGTCGTCTTCGCGATCAGGATTTCCGCTCCCGGGGTAAAGAAGCTGTCCAACCCCTCCCAGTGGTCACTGAGGATGGGAGTCCCGCACGCGGCCGCTTCGAACAGGCGCCCGGACGGGCAATAGCCCATGTCGGCCATCGCCTTTCGGGTGACGTTGAGCGTGAGGGCCGAGGAACAGTAGAAGGCCGGATGGTCGGGAGGGGGAACGTGCCGCCGAAAAAAGATGTTCTCCGTCCAGGGAAAATCCTGCGGATACATCGAGCCCCCGATGACGAACCGGTGCTGTGGAAGGGACCGGGCCGGTTCTATGAAAAGGGATTTCAGCCGTTCCTGGCGATCTTCGGCATAGGTGCCGAGATAGGACAGGGTGGCCGCGTATTCGGGCACCGGGGGACTAGGCTGATGGACGGCCGGATCGACGCTTCCGTACAGGGGGGCGACACGTTTGGCCCCAAGCCGCTCGCGCAGGGCGCCGAGCGCCTTTCCGCCCGTATAGCTCAGCACGAGGTCAAAGTCCCTGAACCCGCGCTCGCCTACGTAGGACAAGGGCTGACCGGAATCGAGGAACTCCAGCGTGACGGGGGCATCCAGATCGTAGAAGACGTGAAGATCGAGGCGCGACGAAAGAACCAGCTCCGAGGCGGCGATCCCATCCGGGCAGAAGGAAGTTACTATGCCCGCATCGGCGTCGCTCATGTGTTTGCGCCCAAGCAGCAATGCCGATTTCCAGTCTTGATAGAGGACGAGTTCCACCCCCGGCGGGTCCGTAAGATCGCGGTGCTCCGCGTAGTAGGGGACGTCCCGTTCGAAAAAGACGATTTTATGGCCGCGCTGCGCCAGGGCGCGACAGAGCCCGCGCCAGATCGTGGCGTGGCCGTTGCCCCAGGACGAGCTTACAGTCAAACCGAATATGACCAGTTTCATAGATGCTTCCGGTATTACAAAGAGGCTGCGAAGAGAGCGCAGGATGTCGATACGGTAAAAGGAAGTCCGGCGTAATGGCCTCGAAAAGGCGCACCAATGCTTAGACGACGCATGAATAGGTTGAGGATAGTTATTGCGAAGTACCCGATAAATAAGGTGAAGCGTGTATTTTGAATCGGGGGCAAAGGTATTCGTTTCGTATCCCTCCACTCGCGGTAATCTCGCACGGTCTTGCGGGAGCGGCTTGCAACGGCGATGTTTTCCCAAGGTCGCTGCGGATGCCCGGCCCCTTGCAATTCGGCCGCGAGGCCATCATATTTACTCATGGGCTTATCCGACTTCCGGGACCTGCGTTTTTCCAATACATTCCCTCTTGAAGACTGAGGAACAGGAAATGAACGATGCACGCGTGTGCCTGATCATACTGGACGGGGCAGGAATCGGCCCGGCCCCCGATTCCGGGGCTTACGGCGATGCGAATGCCAATACGCTGGGCCACGTATGGGAGAAAACCCAGGGGCTGGAGATCCCCAACCTCCTGGCACTCGGCCTCGGGAAGCTGCTGCCCGGAGGCGGTGCGCCGGGGCCGGCCCTCGGAGCGTACGGCAAAATGATCGAAAAGTCGGCGGGGAAGGACACCACGACAGGCCACTGGGAGCTTGCGGGGCTCATCACGAAAAACCCTTTTCCCACTTTTCCCGACGGGTTTCCTCCGGAACTCATCCGCCGATTCGAGGAACTTGCCGGGGTGGGAACCCTGGGCAACAAGGCTGCCTCGGGTACGGCAATCATCGAGGAACTCGGCCCGCGTCACCAGGCAACCGGCAGGCCCATAGTTTATACGAGCGCCGACAGCGTATTCCAGGTCGCCGCGCACACGGACGTCATACCGCTGGAAGAACTCTACCGGCTGTGCACCATCGCACGGAAACTGCTCACCGGCGCCTGGGGGGTCGGCCGGGTGATCGCGCGCCCCTTTATCGGCTCACCCGGGGCCTACGTCCGGACCGATGCCAGGAGGGACTTTTCGCTTTCTCCGCACGGCCCGACCATCCTGGATACAGTGCGGGAAGCCGGCGGGGAAGTCGTCGGGGTCGGGAAGATAGAGGATATTTTTGCGGGTAGAGGGCTTACTCGGTCGATTCACACGCACGACAACGACGACGGGATGCGGGTATTGCTGGAAGAACTGCGGAAGGAGTTTTCGGGACTGATTTTCACGAACCTTGTCGATTTTGACATGAAATTCGGCCACAGGCGCGACATCGCAGGATTTGCCCGCGCGCTCGAGGCCTTCGACCGGATGCTTCCCGCCTTCTACCGTTCCATGAGCGCCCAAGATACGCTCATCATAACGGCCGACCACGGAAACGACCCCGCCCACCACGGAACAGACCACACGCGGGAGATCGTCCCGCTGCTCGCCCGCGGGCGAGGCATCACCACCGGGGAAGACCTGGGAACCCGCGCCACCTTTGCCGACGTTGCCGCGACCATAGCCGAACTGCTTTCCCTGCCCCATCCGGAAACGGGAGAGGCATTTTCCCTGCTCCAGACCAAAGTCGAAGTGAATCTGTTGAAGCTAAAACCCGAAATTTGAATTCCGCGACCTGCTAATTAATCTGCGAAATCTCCGGATAAACACTGCCTGGCGCATCCGGCTTCCGGCAAGCCCCGGTTATTCGAAAACATCGCGGCTGAAAGCCGCTCCCACAGATAGGGCGTCTGTAATAATAAATCTCAGTCTGCCTAGTTTCCCTTTTCGGGCCTCCAGTGCCGGCCTTCCGGCCCCCGCCGCCGGCGCAACGGATTTGTGTTGTGCGTCCGGCGCCGTTCTTGGTATATTTTTTGATACTCTCCCCAATTCACATGACAAAGCTCACCATGGGGTGCTTTTCTCCAGTATGAGCACCCCGGAAACTCGATTTACTCTCATGCAGTTCCGCGTTCATGGGCCGGCGTGTTGCGTCCGGACCTGGAAATAGTTTTAATGGGCCTGCACGATCGAGCGTTCCGGGACGTATGAAACGCTGACCTGAAACAAAAGGAGCGCGAGATGAAACCCGCCGTTCGGCGCGTCCTGGTGAGTAAGCTTTTCTACATTCCCGTCGCCGTCCCGCTCTTCTACACCATACTCGGATTTCTCATCATTCCGTTCACCATCCGCTGGTACATACCGAAGCTCGCCCAGGAACAGTTCAAGTGCAAAGCCACCATTGGCGAGGTTCGCATAAATCCCTATCTGTTGAGCCTCGAGGTCAAGGACTTCGGTCTGAAGGGCCCCGACGGAACACCGATTGCCGGCTTCGATCGCTTTTCCTTCGACCTGGCGACGGGCAGCAGCATCACCAACTGGGCGGCATTGTTCCAGAGCCTGCGCCTGGAAAAGCCGGTGATCAACCTGGTTATCGAACAGGACGGTACGCTGAATCTTGCCCGGCTCGCGCCGAAATCAAGCGAACAGAAGCTCCCCGAGCCGCAGGATGCCTCGAAATCGAAACCGGTCCGGCTGATCCTCAGCAGCCTGGAGTTGACCGGGGGCGAGGTGAATATAACCGACAAGCGACAGGCAACGCCGGCCGCCCTGAACTTCCAGGACCTGAACATCGACCTGAAGAGCCTGTCTACATTTGTCAACCGAAACGGCACATACTCCCTCGCCGCCAAGACAAAAGACGGTGAATCCGTCGAGTGGCACGGCGACATATCCCTCGCCCCTTTTCAATCCACGGGGAAGGTGATTTTCAAAGACATCCGGACCGCCACGCTCTGGGAATTCCTGCAGAACGGCCTCGACCTTGATTCTCCCGGTGGGACCCTTACCATCAGCACCGATTATCGCATCGAAACCGGGAGCGCGCCCCTCCAGGCGGTGCTCGAAAACCTCAAAGTGGATATATCCGGGGTTGACCTCAAACTGGCCGGCACCGGCGAACCCTTCCTGCAACTGGGGAAATTCGGGTTCGACTGTGTGAAAATCGATCTGGCCAAAGCTGCGGATGCACCGTTCAAAGCAACAGTCGGAAACGCTAAAGGGGAGCTTTCCGGGGTGGCCCTCAAAGCGATAGACGCCGGCACGCCGGTTTGCCGGCTTGGCAAATTCTCATTCGATTGTGCAGGGATCGACCTTGCTGCAAAAACGATTCAGGTAAACAAGCTGCTCCTGGACGGGGGGAGGCTGGATCTGCGCCTTGACGAGGCGGGCGTCAGCAATCTCGAAAGGATCGTGCGCAGGGTGACGGCGCAGAGGGAAGGCGCGAATGGAAAGGAAAAGCCGGACGAACGGAAAGCGCCGGAGCAGGAAGCGAAGGATTCCCCCCCGGAAGCCCCCTGGAAGGTGAACTTCGATGACATCGAAGTGAAAGAATTGGCTTTCGGACTCGAGGACCTGAGCAAGGTTTCCCCTCTCAGTGCAGCTATTGAAAGCATTTCCGTCAGCAGCAAGGCAAACGTGGAAACGGGTGCGAAGCCTACCGTTTCGGTAAGGGAAATCGCGACCGAACTCAAAGGGTTGCATTTTGGAGCCAGGGGCGCTCCCAGGCCCATTTTCGAAGCCCGGAAGCTTGCAATCGAGGGAGGAGAAGTCGACCTTGGGGCCCGTTCCCTTACCGTTTCCAGGGTAGCTCTCAACGACGGCCGCGTCGATGTCGGCATGGACCGGGACGACAGACTCAATTTCGAACAGCTCCTGACCATGAAGGCCGGCCCCCCGGACGGGGCCAAGCCTGCAGCCGCCGGGGAGGCTCCCTGGAAGTTCCTGGTCAAAACATTCGAACTCGGCGATATCCGCTCCTCTTTTTCGGACGAGAAGGTCCTTCCGGATAAAGAACTGTACGCGCTCAAAAACATCGCGGTGCGGGTAACCGGCATCGACGGCAAATCACCCATGAACTTCGAAGCCGGGTTTGCGGTGGAACAGGGCGGGAAGGTAAACCTGAGCGGAAAAATAGACCCTGCCTCGCAGTCGGTAGAAGCCCGCGTCAACGTCGCGGGCCTGGCTCTCGCTCCGATCGACCCCTATCTCGACCCGTTCATCACGCTCACCCTGCAGTCTGCAAATTTGTCGATGCAGGGGGACGTCCGCTACGGCGTGCCGAATGCCAAATCTAAAATTTCCTACGAGGGAAGCTTCGGAATCGACAAGCTCAGCCTTAACCAGCCCGGATCGAAAGAGACATTCCTTGGCTGGCAGAGCATGCAGATTCCGCAGCTAAAGCTAGCCCTGGAGCCGAACAGTCTCCAAATCCCGGAGATCAGGGTCTCCCACCCGGTAGGCACGCTGATGATCGCCGAGGACAAAACGGTGAACCTGGCAAAGGTGGTGAAGGAGCAGCCGGCAAAGACCGCACCGCCGGCGCCCCGATCTTCCTCCAAAGCCCCGGTCAAAAAAGCCGCAAAGGAGAGCCCTGCTTCGTCGGCGGCCCCGCAAAAGCAGAGCGGGGAGCCGTTTCCGTTCAATATCGGAAAGATTCGGATCAACGACGGGAACGTGGTGTTTGCCGATTTCAGTCTCAAGCCCCAGTTCATGGCAAGAATCCATCAGCTCAAAGGCACGGTGAGCAAGCTCAGTTCGGAGAAGAACGTCATGAGCGCAGTCCAGCTCGACGGCCTCGTGGACCGGTACGGCCTCGCAAAGGTCACCGGAAGCCTGGACCTCGGCAATTTCAAACGCTCCTGCGACATCAACGTGATCTTCCGAAACGTCGAAATGACCAGCATCAGTCCCTACTCCGGAAAGTTTGCCGGACGCATGATCAAGTCCGGAAAGCTTTCGATGGACCTCAAATACCGCATCCAGGACAGCAAACTCGAGGGGGACAACAAGGTCATCGTGGATAACCTGGTGCTCGGAGAAAAGGTGGAAAGCCCGGATGCGGTGAATCTGCCCCTGGACCTCGCTGTTGCCCTCCTGTCAGATGCCAACGGCCGCATCGACCTCGGCCTGCCCGTAACCGGCGACCTCAGCGATCCGCAGTTTGCAATATGGCCGCTCGTCTGGAAAGCCTTTGGCAACCTCATAACCAGGGCTGTCACCGCGCCGTTCCGGGCGCTGGGCTCGCTGATCGGAGGCGGCACCGAGAAAATCGACGCCGTGGAGTTCGAACCCGGGCAAGCGGTGCTCCTGCCACCGGAAAAAGAGAAGATCAAGAAGGTTGCGGAAACCCTGGGGAAAAAGCCTCAGCTCAAGGTGGTCTTGCGCGGACGCTACAGCCCCGAGATCGACGGGAGGGAGCTGAAAGAACTCAATGTGTGCCGCACGGTGGTCATCAGAAAAGGCGTCAGGCTGGGTCCCGGCGAAGACCCCGGACCGCTTGATTTCGACGATTCCGGCACGAGGGGCGCGCTGGAGAAAATGTACACCGAACGGTTCGGCAAGCCCGCCCTGGAGGAACTGGATCGGGCCGCTAAAGAGGGTAAAATCGAGCCGCGCGTGCAGGAGGAACCCAAAGAGAAAAAGAGCAAAAAGGGCAGCGTCTTTTCCCGCGCTCTGCGTTCCGTGAAATTCTACAAGATCGTTCCGGGCGCCAAAAGCCCCGAACAGTCGCAGATCCTGGCAGGGGAACTGTATTTTCGGCTTGTGGAAAGCGATCCGCTCAAGGACGACGTCCTGGTGCAACTCGGAACGGAGCGCGCGACGGCAATCAGCCGTGAACTCCAGGACGCGAACGCCATCCCGGCAGACCGCATCGCCACGCAGGACCCGGAGCCCCTTGCGGACGACGCCGGACTCGCGGCCGGGTTATCTCTCGACGTGATGGCCGCCGCACTTTAGAGGCAAAGCGAAAGACATTCACCGTCGCAGAGGCGGGATTCCTCGGAAGGGCGATGCATGCACCCCGGGCGGGAAGTTTCCCGAAGTTGAAAAATCAGCCCCGGCGGTCTATCATGCTGCCACAAAGTGGAGGTGATCCGGATGAGAAAGAAAAGTTTCGTCTTCATCGTCGCCCTGTGCGGAATCCTTGGCGCCGCTTCGGCATCCCAGGCCGATACGGGTTCGCGCTGGCAGGTTGTCTACAATAGTGAATCCACGGAAGTGAAGGTTTATGGTCCGCCCGAACTTACCCGGCTGGCGAGAGAGGCGATCCGGGAAAGACGGCCGGGCGTCGCGATCGAGGAATATACCGAGTCGTTCAAAAACAAGGTTTGGATCGAGGGAACGACCGGGGCCGGGTACATGGAACTCTCGCCCGGGAGAGTGAAGGCAATGCGTGCAGCCAAAACCAGGGGGCAGAGCGTGTATGCGGCGCTCTGCGCCGAACAGCAGGGGGTTATCAGCAAAACGGTGGGAGCGCCCGCGATCGGCGTCGCACGGGAAGAAAAGCGGACGGTGGCGGAGAGAACCTACGTCCGGCGCGTGGTTGTACCTCCGCCCGTTTACGTTTCTCCTCCGGTTGTCGTCGGCGGCTATTATCCCTATTACGGCTACGCAGGCTATTCCTGGTGGAGATACGGCCACCGCTACCCCTATTACCGCGGCTGGAAAGGCCACGATCCGTATCATGCGGCATACGGAGGCCATTACGTATCCGGCCCCTATCATCGAGCGCGTTGATCAGGCTCTGGCATTGACGCCACGCAAACCATGGGAGCCCGGCCATGAACCTCAGTCTCACGGCCGGACTCCACACTCTTTCTCTCGAAGTAGCGAACTCAAGCCGTCCCTACGCCTTTCATCGACCTGAAATAACCCTTCCGCCCTATTTCTCATTCGATTTTCCTTCCCTATAGTCCCATCCGGCAGGCAAAGGGCCGCGGTATATCCGGTGCGCCACGCTCCGCCATACCGCTGATCGCCGGCCTCGCGGAAGCGGAGCCGCTCACGGACATCGAGGCGGGGGTAAAGCCCTCCTCCGCCGGCTGACTGGAAAGAGTCTGTGGGAGCGGCTTGCATCCGCGATCTAACGAATGAGACGAAAGACCACTCTGCCCGGAGGGCGCCAAAATGAAAGCCATTGCAGTGTATCCCGGCAAACCCGATTCCATTCACCTGCGCGAGGTGGAAAAACCGGCCCTGGATTCGATTCCCGGAGGGCGCGGGGTGCTGGTCAAGGTCCTCCGAGTGGGCTTTGACGGCACAGATAAGGAAATCATCGATGCGCTCTATGGAAAACCGCCGCCCGGGGACGACTACCTCATCTTCGGCCATGAATCCTTCGGGGTGGTGGAAGCGGTGGGTTCCCGCGTCACGGAATTGAGCGCCGGCGAGCATGTCGTTGCAATCGTTCGGCGTCCCGGCGGGTCGATCTATGACCTGATAGGCATGCAGGACATGACGACCGACGATGAATACCGCGAGCGCGGAATCAACCTCCTGCACGGCTTTCTGACCGAGTACTACGTGGACGAACCGGAGTATATCGTCAGGGTCCCTTCCGGCCTGAAAGAAACCGGCGTGCTTCTCGAACCGACCAGCGTCATCGAAAAAGGCATCTGCCAGGCCTACGAGATCCAGCGCAGAATGAAGGTATGGAGGCCGCGCCGGGCCGCGGTGCTCGGGGCCGGACCCATCGGGCTCCTGGCGGCCATGGCCCTCCGCATTCGGGGTCTCGAAGTCTGCAGTTTCGGGCTGACGAAACCACCCTACTATAACTCCGATCTGCTGCAAAAGATCGGCGCCTGCTATCACAGCACGAAAGACCTTTCCCTCACCGAGGCATCCCGGCACCACGGCCCCTTCGACATCATATTCGAAGCAACCGGCTACGCCCCTCTTGCCTTCGAAGCCATGGACATACTTGGGAAAAACGGTGTCCTCATCCTTTCCAGCGTGACGGGAGGAGACCGTCACATCACCATCCCGGCAGACCGAATAAATCTTGGTTTCGTCCTCGGGAACAAAGTCGTGGTTGGCACCGTCAATGCCAACCGGGAGCACTTCGAAACAGGGGTAAAAGACCTGGCCCAGTGCGAGTTACAATGGCCCGCATGGCTTTCGGGGCTTTTGACCAACCGGATCGACGGCCTCGAAAACCACGACAGGGTAGTCCCGAATCTCTCCGCTCGCGACGCGGTCAAGGTATTTATGGAAGTCTCTCTCTGATCTTCGACCACGATAAGGGGGCTTCGGTGGCATATATCGCAATAGAAGATTACGGCCTTATCGGCGACATGCATACGGCGGCCCTCGTCGGGAAAAACGGCTCGATCGACTGGTTCTGCTACCCGGCATTCGATTCGCCCAGCATATTCGGAGCCATTCTCGACGACCGGAAAGGCGGGCGGTTCATCATTACCCCGGCCTGTGAGTGCCTCAAGGAAAAGCAGCTCTACTGGCCGGAGACAAACGTCCTCATCACCCGTTTTCTCGCACCCGAGGGCGTCGGAGAAATAATCGATTTCATGCTGCCCCCGAAAACCGGCGGAACGGCTCCACATCGGCCTGAGATCCTGCGCCGGGTCCAGTCGGTGCGCGGGGAAGTGCCCTTTCGCGTGGAGTGCCGCCCGGCGTTCGATTACGCGCGCGCCGCCCACGAAGTGGAACTCGTGCCGGAAGGTGCGGTTTTCAGGACAAAAGACCTGCGCATGGCGCTTTCCGTCTCGATTGAACTCCAGCGCGACGGCAGTGGGGTTGTGGGCGAATTCAGCCTCCCCGAGGGTAAATGCACTACGTTCGTCTTCCGGGAAATCGCGCCCGGAGAAGCTGCGCCAGAGTGTCCGTCCGAGGCGGAATCGTATGATGCCCTTTTTGGTACGGTCCAATTCTGGCTGAAGTGGATCTCCGGGTGCACCTATGCCGGCAGGTGGAGGCACATGGTGCACCGGTCCGCCCTTGTGCTGAAACTGCTGACCTACCAGCCGACCGGTGCAATCGTCGCGGCGCCGACGTGCAGCCTTCCCGAGGCGCCTGGCGGCGTGCGCAACTGGGACTACCGATATACATGGATCAGGGATGCCGCCTTCACCATCTACGGGCTCATGCGGATAGGCCTGACCCGGGAGGCGTCGGCATTCATGGAGTGGCTCGAAGCCAGGTGCCACGAAAGGGCAACCGACGGGCCGCTTCAGATCGTTTACGGGATCCGCGGCGAACACGACCTCCAAGAGACCATTATGGACCACCTGGAAGGGTATAAGGGCTCGAGCCCGGTAAGGATCGGCAACGGTGCCTACGATCAGCTTCAGCTCGATATCTACGGCGAACTGATGGATTCGGTGTACCTTTTCAACAAGTACGGCTCCCCCATTTCCTACGAGTTGTGGGGGCACCTGAGAGTGATCCTCGACTGGGTGTGCGATAACTGGAGAAGAAAAGACGAAGGGCTCTGGGAAGTCCGGTCCGGAAGGCAGGATTTCGTCTACTCGAAACTCATGTGCTGGGTGGCGCTCGACAGGGGATTGCGGCTTGCGCAAAAACGCTCGTTTCCGGCCTCGCAGGGCCAGCGCTGGCTGAACATTCGGGACGACATCTACGAGGACATCATGGAGAGGGGCTGGAGCAGCGAGCGCCGGTCCTTCGTGCAGTACTACGGGAGCGAATACCTGGATGCGTCGAACCTCATCATGCCGCTCGTCTTTTTCATGTCCCCGCTGGACCCCCGAATGATAAAGACGCTGGAAACCATCATGCAGAGCCCGGCACACGGAGGGCTTCTGTCCAACAATCTTGTCTACCGCTACAGCCCGGAAAAATCCTTCGACGGACTCACCGGCGAGGAAGGGACCTTCAACCTGTGCACCTTCTGGCTGGTCGAGGCTCTCACCCGAGGGAGGCAGGCCAACCCGGAATGGATCCACAAGGCGAGGCTGATTTTCGAGCAGATGCTGGGGTATGCAAACCACCTCGGGCTCTACGCCGAAGAGACGGGGAGCACGGGGGAATCACTGGGAAACTTCCCGCAGGCCTTCACTCACCTGACTCTCATAAGCGCCGCATTCAACCTGGACAGGGCTCTGGCAGGAAAGACCCTGGCCTGAAACTTTTCACGCTTGCGGGTGCGCCGGAAGTCCGGCGAACCCGCCCGCACCAGCGATCGGAAGCCGCGAATGAGAGGTCAGATATGCCCGGCGAGAATCAGGAGCAGCAGGAAGCCCTGCTGAGCATCACGATCAGCCGCCTGGACAGCCAGATAAGAGCCGAATTCGACGTGATAAATCAGAGAATGACATGGCTCATGGTGGCACAGTCTTTCCTTTTCATAGCGTATGCAAACGTCTGGGTCGGCCTGTCCAGGGGCTCTCACTCGATGCTGTGGACGTTGTCCGTAATCATTCCTTCCATCGGGATCGCGATGGCCGTACTGGTGAGACTCGCGATCTGGGCCGCTCACAGCGTCGTATCCCGGGTGAAGGACGAACGCACCCGGTTCGAGCAGGACCACCCGGAGTATGCGCGCTACAGGATATCCGTGCACCGGAGACAAGTGGAGCACAGGCTGGGGAATCTGCCTGCCCAAATCCTGCCTTTCGTCTTCATAGCTGCCTGGGCCGGACTGCTGTACTGGACACTTAATCCGGTTCGGTAGCCGGCAAAAAGTCAAACGAGTTAATAAACGTACAGCAACACTCGTCATTCCGGCGGAAAGAGACTGTGTCATAATCCAAACAACGAGGAAAAATGCAAGCAGAAGTGGGAATAAAGCCTGGTTCCCGGCCTTCGCCGGGATGACGTCGTTGTTATTTGCCGAGTTTTGACTGCGAGAGTGGGAATCTCCGAAGCTGCCATCAATTGTGACACAATCTCGGAAAGCCGGAATTCCAGTCACATCCGGAAATTCCAGGACCTTGCCTCACGGATGCGCAATGCATTCTATTAATGATGCTATAATGCTGTCCTTCTATTGTTCCGGCGAGGGATACGATACAATCTTGCTCTGGATCTAATGCTCTCAGAGAGAGGGGATCGAAGTGGAAACGAGAGCCGCGCAATCGGGTACGATTGCCCACGAAGCAGGAAAAGCATTTCGCCCGGCAAGGCCGGAGATCGTTATTGGCGGCAACGGTCACGGGATGAAGCCCCTGGTCGCAACCCTTGGGGAAGAAGATTACCGCAAGGCCCTGCTGGTCGAAACCGTGGTGAACACTGCGCCGGAGCTGCTGTCTCGGGAAGCCGTGAGAAGAGCGGAACTCGGGCTGACAGGAGAAGCCCCGCCGGAGAAGTATGTAATCCCAGTATCCGAGGTGCTGCTCGAACATCTGCCTTCCGCATATCGAAATCTTGCCGGCAAGCCGATTCCCTGGCAGCGCATCCGGGTAATTCTGCCTCTTCTGGCATTTCTCGTCGGTGTCATGAGCAATGTTCTTTCTCCTCTAGGCGTCGAAAAGCACCTCGGACCGCAGCGTATCATCCATGTCTTCGTAAACCCGGTTGTGGTGCTCCTGCTTTGGAACATCGCGGTGGTTGGTTTTTTCATTTTGTTTCATCGCCGTCCGGTTATCGACCCATCCCCACAAAGTTTATCCCAGCCGGGGGACTCTATCACGGCCCGGCGGAAGGCGCGGCAGGAGGCGGAACCCGACTGGCCGCTCTGGGCGCGGATCACTGTGAGGCCGATTCTAAGGCTTTGGGCAAGGTTTGTAGAACCTGCTGCGGAGGGAGTTGCGACGGCGGCAACTCACGCAAAGATCGCCGGATTGTTCCTGGCCCGCTATTTCCGGGTCTACCGCCGGCCCATCATCGCGAGACTGGCAACGGTCGTAAATCTTTCCGCGATCTGCCTTGCCGCCGGGGCCATTGCCGGGATGTATTTTCAGGCGGTTATCTGGGATTACTCCTTTTTCTGGAGAAGCACCCTCATAGGGTCTCCCGAAACCCGCCTGATCATTCTCAAGGTCCTTTTCTGGCCGGCAGCGTTGCTGCTCGGCCACGGCTTTCCGGATGCCGAAACGATTGCGGCAATGGCGAAGGGACCGGGAGCGCCCGGAGCGGTCTGGATTCACGTTTTCGCCATCACTTCGCTGGCGTACATATTCCTTCCCCGCATGGCATTGATATACCGGTCTGCCTCGGAAA
>JAEZXS010000043.1 GCA_023442755.1 Pseudomonadota bacterium
GTTCCGGGCCGCTCCAGATATTCAGGCTCTGGCCGGGATCGAAGATAAAAGGAACTTGAGCCTGCCTCGCCATGGATGCCAGGTTCATCATGTCAGTCTTGTTGCCCGGCCCAATGAACACGATGCAGGGTGAGTTGCCGTCGTCGAGCGGAGGCAGGTCGGCCTCGAACGCCATGGCGCCGGGATTGAATGCGGTGATCTGGTTATCGTCGAGGTCGGTCGTGATGTACGCTCCCGCGGTAAAAACGTCCGGGATCGATTTGATCCATTTCGCGGAGAGTCCCTGCTGCTTCAGCCACTCTGCATACCGGGCGAAATCCCGGCCGGAGGTTGCGACTATATACGGGTTTTCTCCGAGGCCGGCCAGGCTGTATGCTATGTTCCCGGCGGTTCCGCCGAATTTTTCGACAAGTGAATTGATGTTGAAGCAGACATTGAGAAGGTGGATTTTCTCCGGCAGTATATGGTCGGCAAAATGGCCCGGAAAGTCCATTATGCGGTCATAGGCCAGAGAACCCGATATGAAAATATTCATGTGAGTCTCTCCTGGTTTGGATTGCTGTCCCTTTTTCGATTCTCTATACTAAAATTCATCAACCGGGGTAAAGTTGAAAAGGCGCTAAAAAGCTATGAAACCGAGCTGTTTCGGAAAGATTTTTGCGTTCTCCTGGCTTGTTGCTTTCCTGTGCTCTGCGAAGCAGGCTCCGCATGGAGTGCGGGCACAATGCGCCTGACCACGACGGACGGGAGGGTCATCGAGGTGCCCTGCTATTGGATATCCGGAGGTCAGGTTAAATTCGACATTTCCGGGGGAGTGGCCGGGATTCCCCGATCCCAGCTGGCGTCTGTGCAGGAAATTCTCGAAACGAAAGAGTTCGATCCCAAGGTTATCCGCGATAATGCCGCAGCTGCTTGGGACGACGAACAGCGGCAGGTCATCCAGGACGCGATAGCAGCGAAGTCGCCCGGTTCGAAGAGCGATATCACCGGTTCCGCAGAAGGGACCCGGCAGCCCGGGGCGGTGCGGACCATCGCCGGCGAAGAGGAAAAACAGCCCAGGATATATGGGCAGAAATACCGGATCGAAAAAAGCCTGCCCATGGTTTCGGATGAACCGGGCGGGCCGGTTTATATCCTTCAGAATATCATCAGCTGCAAAACCGATTCGATCGGCCGCAGTTTGAATCTTATCCTGTATGATGCGGATGGCAACGAAGTGGGGAGGAAAAACTGCGAGGTCTATCCGCTCAACCTGGACCAGAATGCCAGGAAAAAGCTTCAGCTGAAGGGACGGCTCTTTCTCGTCAGGGCCGGCATCAAACCCGATCCCAAGATAAAGCGCTATGAGATAACAGCCGTCGGGCAGTGAATCGCTGCCTCCAATTCATCGCGGCTGCAAGCCGCTCAGATTGATGACAAACCCTAAAATCACCGTAATCGTCATTCCGGCGAAATCACGCGTTACGCGTGAGGAACCCAGTGTTTTCAAGCACTTCTGGACCCAGGTGCCTGCCCCGGACCCGATCCGGGGTTCGTCGGGGTGACGGATTGAGGGCTTTTTTCAACGGTCTCGCGGTTGCAAGCCGCTCCCACGAAATATCGGGACCACCCTCTAATGCTTTGTAATTCGTTCTTCTTCGCGTCTTCGCGTTGAAAGAAACAAATCCCACAGACCAGCTAAAACCCATTGCGACTGAAACCCGCACCCACCCTGGGAAATTGTCCTTTGTTTCTGCCTTTTTCGCGTCTTGTCCGCTGCCCTTCGCGGTATTTGCGCGGGAGGAGAACCATGCGCACCTTCGAAGACCAGGCATCGCGGCTACAATCCGCTCCCACAGCAAAAATACCTGAAGAGTCTTTCTTCGCGGCTTATGTCCTTTAAGTCGACGACACCGGTTTTTTCTTCAAGACGGCTACGGTCGCGCCCCAGTTTTCATCCGCCTGCCTGAAGGAAATCACCAGCGGATGCTTTTCGAGGATCGACTGCACCGTAAGGCGCAGAGATCCTATCCCTTTCCCGTGAATGATCCTGACCTCCGCAAAACCTTTTTCGTACGCCTCTTCGAGGTAGTCGTGGAGAAGGTCTTTCACCTCGGCCGGCCTGAACGAATGCAGGTCGAGCACGTCTTCGATGGGGAGCCGTACTATTTCATCTTCTTCCATAAACCGCCTTCGATCGCTGTTACTTCTTTTTTTGCGGAAGGATATGCGTGGAACTCCCCAGGAAAGCCTCGGCCGCTTCCTCCTCCGCTTCGGACAGCGTCGGGTGAGGGTGGATCGAAAGGGCCATGTCTTCCGCAACCGCGCCCATTTCGATGGCCAGGACCCCTTCGGCGATCATCTCTCCCGCCTCGCGTCCGACGATGCCCACCCCGAGAACCCTTTCGGTATCCGCATCTATTATCATCTTCGTCATCCCTTTTGAAACCCCCATCGAGGCCGCTCTTCCGGAAGCGGACCAGGGGAACCGGGTGACTTTGACATTCTGGTTGCGGCTCCTGGCTGTTTCTTCGCTCAGGCCGCACACCGCGATCTGCGGATCGGTATACACCACTGCGGGGACGACCTGGAAATCGAATGCCGAAGGCAGGCCGGCGATCACCTCGGCGGCGACCTTGCCTTCGTGCATGGCTTTGTGAGCGAGCATCGCCCCTCCCACCACGTCTCCTATGGCGAAAATCTTTTCGTCCGTCGTGCGTCGCTGCTCGTCGACCACGATGAACCCGCGCTCGTCGGTCTTCACCCCGGTCTTTTCCAAGCCCAGCCCCTGAGAATTGGGAGTCCTGCCGACGGCAACGAGGACGCGGTCGAAACTCTGGTTCTTGGGGTCGATTTCCCCTTCGAAGGTAACGTCCACGTGGTCGTCGTGTTCATCGAAGGAGACCACTTTCGTCCTGTAATGGATCGATTCGAAAAGAGTGTCGAGTCTGGTGAGGAGAGACTGGGCAAGATCGGCGTCGATTCCCCGCATCAGCCTGCCGTTGACCTCCACAACTGTTACCCTGCTGCCGAGGGAGGCATAGACGGACCCGATTTCCAGGCCGACGTACCCGCCTCCCACGATCAGCAGCCTGCCCGGTATGTCGGCCAGCTCCAATGCTCCGGTCGAATCCATGATTCGCCCGCCGGGCCGGAATTCCGCTCCGATGGTTTTCGTGGAAGACCCGGTTGCGATGATTGCGTGCTTGAACCTGATGTGGCTCGTCCCGGAGTCCTGGATGCGCACCCGGTCGGAGCCTTCGAAAACGGCCCGGCCCTGGATCAGGAGCACTCCGCGCCTTTTTGCGAGTTCGACAAGGCCGTTTGCGAGTTTGTCGATTACCTTGTTTTTCCAGTCTCGCAGGCGGTCTATATCGACTTGGGGCTCGGAGAAGGTGATCCCCATCTCCCGGGCTCGGGCGGCATCGTGCATAAGTTCCGTCACGAAGAGAAGGGTCTTCGACGGGATGCAGCCCCGGAACAGGCAGACTCCGCCGGGCCGCGGGTCGATGTCGACCATTGTGACGTCGAGCCCGAGGTCGGCGGCTCGGAACGCGGCCGCGTAGCCGCCGGGACCTGCGCCTAGGACGAGCAGTTCGGTTTCCTGCGTAAATTCACCCATTACCATTGCATGACTCCCGCATGACCGTTGAGGTCGTGCTAAATTACCATCAGGAGGTTCTCGGGGTTTTCGAGCGCTTCGATGATCAGGTTCATAAATCGGGCTGCTTCCGCACCGTCGAGAATGCGATGGTCGAACGCGATGATGAGCGGCAGCATGAGGCGGGGTACGATCTCGTGCTGGTGCTCATCTCCAAGGACCACCGGCTGAAGCCTTGCCTGGGCCATTCCCAGGATGGCGACCTGCGGATAATTGATGATGGGAGTGAACGTGGTTCCCCCCAGGGGGCCGATGTTGGTCACGGTGAAACTTCCGCCCGACATATCTTCGATGCCGGTCTTGCCTTCACGGGCCTTCTCCGCCATCTGCTTCAGCTCGACTGCCAGGTCGAATATGCTTTTGCGGTCGACGTTGCGGATTACCGGAACGATCAGGCCGCGCGGCGTATCCACGGCGACGCCGATATTGTAATAGCCCTTGAGGATAATCTCCTCGGCTTCCATGTCGAGGGTGGAATTGAACCGGGGAAATTTCTTCAGGGCGGAAACGGCGGCCTTGAGGACAAAAACCGTGAAAGTCAGGGCGCCGCCCTTTTCGGCAACCTTCGGGGCATACTTGCGCCTGAATTCCTCCAGCTCGGTTATATCGGCGACGTCCATGTGGGCAACGTGGGGTATCTGCGACCATGCAAGGGCCAGATGTCTTGCCGTTGCACGCCGGACCGAGCGGAGCGGTTCGCGTTCGATCGGGCCTTCTTGATCGAACTGCGGAAGGGGAGGGGGAACCGGCGGGGCGGGAGCTTTTTCCTCCTCCGCTTTCGGAGCCGGTTTAGCGGGTGCTTCGGGTTTCTTTGCCTGTTCCGCGAAGGTCCGGACGTCGTCCGGCATGACGCGCCCTCCCGGTCCGCTCGGAATGACCTTGCGGATGTCCACTCCCAGTTCGCGCGCAAGGCGGCGGGTGGAAGGCGCAGCCGCGACCGGCCCTTCGACCGGCTTCGCTTCGGCTGCAGGAGGCTTCTCTTCAACTTCGGTCTTCTCTGCAAGCCGCTCGGCTTCCTTCTCGCGCTGTTCGGGCGGGGCGGCCTCCCGTTTTTCCTCCGGAGCGATCTTTGTGGGCGCTTTCGGGGCTTCCCGGCCGGGTTCGCCCTCCTTCAAAAACACCATCAGCACCTCACCGACCCGCACGGTTTCGCCCGGTTTCACGCGGATCTCGCTCACAGTTCCGGTCACGGGAGAAGGGACTTCCGCAGTGGCCTTGTCGGTTTCGATAATGAGTATGGTCTGTCCGTCTTCAACCTGGTCCCCCACACGAACGAGAACTTCTATGACCTCACCCTCATGGATGCCTTCTCCCAGGTCGGGGAGCTTGAATTCGACCGGCATAATACCCTCCAAACGGTTCGGGCTGCAGAACAGAACTTGTCAGAATTTCAGAGTTTCACGAACGGCGCCGGCAATCCTGAATACGCCGGGCAAATAATCATGTTCACGCTGATAATAGGGAATGACGACATCGAAGCCGGTTACTCTGCGGACGGGCGCTTCAAGGTAGAGGAACGATTTTTCGACGATCCGCGCGACTACTTCCGCTCCTGTGCCGAAGGTGCGCGGCGCTTCATGCACGACAACGGCGCGGCCCGTTTTCCTGACGGACTGGGTGAACAGCTCGTCGTCCAGGGGCGAAATGGTGAGAAGATCTATGACTTCACACTCGATCCCGTCCTTTTCCCTGAGTTCGGCTGCGGCTTCGAGCGTGGGTCTCAGTGACGCTCCGTAGGAAATCAGGGTGATATCCTTCCCTTCGAGAGCGATGCGGGACTTTCCGATCGGAAAAGTTTCTTCCTCTTCGGGCACCTCTTCGCGAAAGGCGCGGTAGACCGCCTTGGGTTCGTAGAAAACCACCGGGTCCGGATCGCGGATAGCGCTCACGAGAAGCGAACGTGCAAGGCGCGGGGTCGACGGGATAACCATCTTGAGCCCGGGGGTGTGCGCCCAGTAGATTTCGCGGCTCTCGGAATGGTGCTCGAGTGCTCGCACTCCTCCGCCGTAAGGCGCCCTCAGCACCATCGGCACGCTGTAGCGGCCCATGGACCGCATGCGCATCCTCGATGCGTGCGCCTCCATCTGGTGGAAGGCGAAGTAGCTGAAGCCGGAAAACTGCATTTCGCAAACCGGCCGCAAACCGTAGATTGCCATTCCGATGGAAAAGCCCGCGATGGCCGATTCCGCAAGCGGCGTATCCATAACGCGCTCGGAGCCGAACTTCGCATACAAACCGTCGGTTACGCGGAAAACGCCCCCATCGACTCCCACGTCCTCGCCAAGAACGATGACACGGTCATCCTTTTCCATTTCCTGGCTGAGCGCCAAATTTATTGCCTGAACCATATTTATCCTGGCCATTACCAAGTCCCCTCCGCCAAATTCTTCCCGTTTCGATCAGTCCCGCGCTTCAGCCTGCTTTTCCGTCCCGCCCCGCTCTGCAACAAGTTCCCGCCTGAGTTCTTCCTTCTGTGCCTGAAGGTTTTTCGGCATCTCGGCATAGGCGTGGGTGAACATATCCAGAGGATTTATCGCCTTTTCCGTCTGCTCCAGCCAGCGATCTTCGGCGGCGCGAATCTCGGCCTGGACTTCTTTGCCGATGGCCTGGATTTTCTCCTCGGAGAGCACCCCCTTATCTGTCAGGTATTTTTCGAAACGCGTAATCGGGTCCCGCCTTTCCCACTCCTTCACTTCCTCCTCCGAACGATATTTTTTCGGGTCGTCGGCGGTCGTGTGCAGGGACAGCCTATAGGTAATCATTTCTATCAAGGTGGGACCGCCGCCGTTCCTGGCCCGGTCGACAGCCTCTTTCGCGGCCGTGTAGACTGCAAGGACGTCGTTTCCATCCACCTGGATGCCCCGCATGTCGTAGGCGAGCGCCTTCTGGGCAAGAGTCCCGGAATGCGTCTGCTTCGAGCGGGGAAGCGAGATAGCCCAGTGGTTATTCTGACAAATGATTATCGCGGGCACCTGGTAGACGGAGGCGAAATTCATCGCTTCGTGGAAATCGCCCTGGGAAGTGGCCCCGTCGCCGAAAAAGGTCATAACCACCTTTTGCTCATGGCGATATCTCATCGCATATCCGATTCCCGCGGCGTGGATCATCTGGGAACCGACCGGGATGGATGTGGGCAGACTGTTTATGTTCTCGGGGACGTAGCCCCCTTCGTTGTATCCGCTGTAGAACAGGAGGATGCTTTCCATGGACTTTCCGAACAAGATTTCCGCTGCAGATTCGCGAAACGAGGGGACCAGCCAGTCATCCCCGTTGAGTGCGGCCACGGCGCCGACCTGGGCCTCCTGGCCCTTTATAGGCGCAAAGGTTCCGATCTTCCCCTGCCTCTGCAGGATGAGCATGCGTTCGTCGAACCTGCGTCCGATCAGCATGCTGCGGTATAACTTGAGGAGAAAATCTTCCGGCAAATTCGGATCAAGTTCGGCATCTGCCTGCCCGTTTTCGTCCAGGATGGAGAGGTATTCGACCCTGTAAGGGAGATCGATCTCTCTTTTCGGCATAATTGTCCCTTTTCGTTGAGATAAGTGGCTACAACACCCAAGTTCGCAATAACACGAGAAATGTGAGAACAAATACAACGCCGTCTACAAGGGATACAATATAAGTACATGCCTTTCGCCATGCCAGATGCGGACTGAACGGGAACTTCGATGTCGCGGCTAAAAGAATCGGGTGGTCTGGAATTCGGGATGTGAATACCTATCATTAAGGGGTTTCGGGCTTTATCTATTCGAATGGGAACTCTTGTGCCGCTGCCTGCGGTGAGTGGAGACTTGCGTGGATTTCATCCCGAACAGACATGAGAGGAAAATGAAACTCCCGAAAATAAGAACGCCGCTCCCGGGTCCAAAGGCCGCCGAACTGATCCGCATGGACTCCGTTTTCGTCTCCCCCTCCTACACCAGGGCCTATCCCCTGGTGGTGGAGAAGGCGGAAGGTCTGTGGGTCGAGGACACGGACGGGAACCTGTTTCTCGATTTTACAGCGGGGATAGCCGTGACCGCAACCGGCCATTGCCACCCCGAGGTTGTGGAGGCGATACGGGACCAGGCCGGGAAGCTGATCCATATGTCCGGAACGGACTTCTATTATGCTCCGCAGATCATCCTGGCGCAGAGGCTGTCGAATCTATCAGGCATGAGCAACGGGGCCAGGGTCTTCTTCGGCAATTCCGGGGCGGAAGCCGTCGAGGCCGCGTTCAAGCTCGCCCGGTATCACACGGGAAGGGAACAGAACCTCGCCTTTTTCGGCGCTTTTCACGGGCGGACCATGGGGGCGCTCTCCCTTACCGCCAGCAAGGCGTACCAGAAAAGACACTATAGCCCGCTGGTTCCGGGCATCACGCACATTCCGTATCCCAACTGCTATCGTTGCCCGCAGGGGGCATGCTACCCGGACTGCGGCGCCGCATGCGTGAAGTGGATAGAGGACCCGCTTTTCCGCACCTGCATCCCTCCCGAGGAAGTCGCAGCCATATTCGTCGAACCGATCCAGGGCGAAGGCGGCTACATCGTGCCGCCCCCCGAGTTCCACGCCGAATTGAGCCTGCTGGCAAAGAAGTACGGGATTTTGCTGGTCGCCGACGAGATCCAGAGCGGTATGGGCAGGACGGGAAGGATGTTTGCCATGGAGTATTTCGGCGTCACACCCGACATCATTGCCCTTGCGAAAGGCCTAGCTTCCGGGATGCCGCTTGGTGCGGTGGTGGCGAGAACGGAGCTGATGGACTGGCAGTCCGGATCGCATGCATCCACATTCGGAGGCAACCCGGTTTCCTGCCGCGCCGCTCTTGCGACCCTGGACCTGCTCGAGCGCAGTCTAATCGAAAACGCCGCGGAACGCGGAGATCAGCTTATGAGCGGGCTGCGCAAGATGCAAATGAGCTTCGAGTGCATGGGGGATGTTCGCGGTAAGGGACTCATGGTGGGGGTGGAACTGGTGAAGGACCGCCTGACAAAGGAGCGGGCCCCGGACTGGCAGAAGGAAATCATACAGGGCGCTTTTCGGAAGGGGCTGCTGCTCCTGGGGTGCGGCGAGAACACGGTCCGCTTTTGCCCGGCCCTTACCGTGAGCGCCGCCGAGATCGATACGGGGCTCTCCATCTTTCACGATACCGTGCGTGAGGTCGCGGGATAATGCAGCATTTCGTAAATGCCTCGGATGCAAATGATACGTCGAATGGCAAATTCCGTCATTCCTACGAAAATAGCGGAGATTTGGCAACAAAATCAACGAATCGACAAATCCCGATACTTTCATTCAACGGGGTGCAACCCGTTGCATGGACGATTCCGGCGAGAGAGACTGTGTCACGGTTAATGGCGGCTTTGGAGATTCCCACCGTCGCAGTCAATGCTCGGCAAATAACAACGACGATAGGGGTAGGGACAGCACATTGGATTGCACTGCCCCTCCCTCCAAACCGGACTGGCGGATTTCCCGCATCCGGCTTTCCAGTTGGTGGTTCACCTCGACGAGGGCT